>NZ_JBFRLK010000041.1:0-60535 GCF_041469805.1 Vibrio sp. 10N.286.48.C11
TTTCATGATCTTGCCCTGCTCTGTACATCTCGCAATTAGAAGCGATTCAAAACGTAGAACGGTCGGATATGAATCCCGCTTTTATTGTGGGCCAAAGTGAACAAACGAAAGAGCATATTCGCACAATCGTCAATAAGTTCGCTCCAGATATTTACGCCTTGAGTATGCAGCTTAGCCCTAAGCAAGACAGGGAGTTTTTAAAGAACTTTCGTGAAAAGCAGCAAGACTATTATGAAGAAAGGTTGTCGTTGAACGATGACGATTCGAGAGAGCGATACCGAAACAGAATAGAAGAGCGTGCAGAACGGTGGTTGGGTTCAGTATCGAAAGAACAAAAACAGATTATTTTGGCTTGGTCTAAAGAGTGGGTAAATACCAATAGCAGTTGGCGACAATATAAAAACAACATCTATCAAGAGCTAACGACGCTGATGGCAAAGAAGAGCGACCTACATATTGCTCAGCCAATTATTATGAAGTTGCTTTTAAACAATGAAGCTTATTATCCTGCTGAACTTGAGCCGCAGCTTAACCAAAATATGGAAACATCAGCCAAGTTTTTAGTAGATATGGCCGCGACCAGCAGTAACAAGCAGTGGGCGTATTTTATGAATGAGTTAGAAAGCCTCAAAGGAACGTTGGAGTCATTGCAAGAGTAGAGCGTTCTTTTTAAAGGCTAGCGGTCATTATCGAGCTAGCCTTTCATCAAACTGAATTTCGGAACCTAACCCCTGTTGCTCATCAGTAGTTTTGGAATCGAACCTTTGGCTGTCCTAGATATTTTCTGCATCAGTTGAAAGCTTGGCTGTTGAATGCCGTGATCACTTTGCAATTCATCAATCATCAATAACCACAACCTTGCTGTCATTTCTGAATCGGCTAACGCTCTGTGGAAAGTACCGTCGTTGTCGATATTTTTGAAACGCACAAGGTCGCCTAGCTTATGAGTTGGTGCGTCTTGGATTAGACGACGAGCTATCAACATTGAGCAAGCGAACTGTCCATTGTAATCGCGACCAATATTATCTAATTCTGCGTCGAGAAAGCGTTTATCAAACGATGCATTATGAGCAATAAGCTGACTGTCTTGAATAAAGTCTGCAAACTCATCCATCACTTCACTGCAACTGGCCGCGGTGTTCAGCATGCGGTTAGTAATGCCGGTGTAGCTTTCAATGAAGCCACTCACACGAAACCCTGGATTCATGAGTTGTTGGAAGGTGTCAACGACTTCGCCGTTAACGAGTTTAACCGCACCGATCTCAATCGCTCGGTCACCCATGTTTGGTGATAAGCCTGTGGTTTCGAAATCGAGAACGATAACGGAATCTGCGGAGTTTGAAGCCATCGTGTTTCCTAATTGCTGTTTGGTAGTATCGCTTTACATGGGGCGTTTGGTGTTGCTATGGGTCAATCAGTTATTTGCTAGTGCCGATAGTAAGTTCAGTGTAACCCGTCGAATCGTCGTGCTCTCTGCTGAAGGTCAAAGTATCGTAGCGGTGAACAATCAATTCAGCCGTGGTCGCGATAATCGTCCCTTCAAGCAAATGCCCACCAATTACATTGCCATTCTCATCAGCAACGGAGATATGAATATGCTGGTGGTTTGGGGTTAGCGTTGCCATCACCGAGACTATTTCGAACGGAGCTTGAACTAGCTTGGTGTTGTTGGCATTAGCTAAGCGAATATTGAGTTGAGAAACACATCCGACACAAGACGCAATAGAGCCCGCGGAGATATTGTGCGCTGTCACTAGCCTCTGGATCTCTAGCTTTAGGTCTTGGCCGCGGGTTAATCTCGTTGCGATAGGAGTGATCATCTTATTGCCTCAACGTTATATGTATTTCAAAGAACAAAACGAAGCCACATAGGGCTTCGTTTTATTTTCATTTTGGCTAACGCGACTTTTCTTTTGGTTAATGCAACTTTGCATTTTCTGTCGCTGAAATTACTTAGTCTTGTTGCTGTTCTCTTTTCTTCTTAGGAACGAAGTTCAATACTGAAATGGGTACTTCTTTGCGTGGTTCGAAACCTTCAACAACGCGACGTTCAATCAAGTGACCAAGACGTTTTTCAATAATACACAGGTTCTTGAAGTTATCTTTCGATAGGAAAGAGATCGCTTCACCAGATGCATCAGCACGGCCTGTACGACCAATACGGTGAACATAGTCGTCAGCTGGGAATGGGATGTCGTAGTTCACTACGCGGCTTAGATTATCGATATCTATACCACGAGCAGCAACCCCTGTTGCAACTAGATATTTTAGACGACCTTTCTTGAAGTCAGCCAGAATCTTTTCACGAATCGCTTGGCTACGTCCACTGTGGAACGCTTCCGCTTGAATACCACGTTTCTCAAGTTGAGCAACCAACTTAGCCGCGCCGTGCTTGGTTTCGATAAAGATAAGCGCTTGGTCCCAGTTACCTTCGGTAATCATGTGGCTCAATAGTGCTGACTTACGGTCTTTATCTACCGTTACCAACCATTGCTCAATGTTCGCTTTAGACGCATCAGTCTTGGCAATCGAAATCTCTTCCGCTTCACTGATTGCACTTTTCGCTAGTGCACGCACTGGCGTTGAAAGCGTTGCCGAGAACAGCAGGTTTTGGATGTCTTGTGGTAGACGCGCGATGATCTTGTTGATGTCTTCAATGAAACCCATGTCTAGCATGCGGTCAGCTTCATCTAGAACCAGTACTTCCACTTCATCAAAGTGAACGGCACGTTGTCCGTACATGTCGATCAAACGACCTGGTGTTGCCACAAGAATATCCACGCCTTCAATAAGACGATCTTTCTGGTGTTGGTAAGACACGCCACCGTACATCGCTAGTGATGTTAGGTTTAGGAACTTCGCGTACTTAGTGATGTTCTGTTCAACCTGAACTGCCAGCTCACGCGTTGGTGTCAGGATAACTGCGCGGATACGTTTTTTACGCTGCGTTTCACCTTTGCTTAGCATTTCTAAGATAGGGAGAACAAAGCTCGCAGTTTTACCTGTACCTGTTTGTGCTGCAGCAATAAGGTTCTTACCAGAAAGAACAATCGGAATTGCTTTTTCTTGAATAGAGGTTGGCTTTTCATAGCCTTGTTTTGCAACGGCTTTAACAATAGGTGAGCTTAATCCAAGCTTGGAAAATGGCATAAGTTTCTCGGTATGATTTGGCTAAATAGCGATGGAAAGGTTTAACAATCTTATACAAGGATAAGATTAATGGCGGCATTCTACCATGTTGCTTGCTCACCGCTAGTCACATGCACATAAAAAAATCCAGTGTCGACAAGACACTGGATTTTCAGTTTTGGGTGTTCGCTATTTAGCTTGGGTTTATCGAAAGCGTTTAAGCGATCTCAATCTTCTCAGCTTGGTTCTGCTCTACCATTGATAGTGCTAGCGCTTCTGCGGCCTTAATGCCGTCGATACCAGCAGACAGGATACCGCCTGCGTAGCCTGCACCTTCACCAGCCGGGAAGAAGCCCTTAAGGTTGATGCTTTGGAAGTCTTTGCCACGTTTGATGCATACAGGAGAAGACGTACGTGTCTCAACACCGGTAAGTAGGCCGTCTGGCGTAGAGAAACCTTTGATCTTCTTCTCGAACGCTGGGATTGCTTCACGAATCGCTTCGATAGCAAAATCAGGCAGCGCTTTTGAAATATCAGTCAGGTGGATACCCGGCGTGAATGACGGTTGTACTTCACCGATTGCACTTGGATCGCGACCTTTCAAGAAGTCACCGATTTTTTGAGCTGGTGCATCGTAGTTTTCACCACCAAGAACATAAGCGCCGCTTTCTAGTTCACGTTGTAAACGGATACCAGCCAGTGCGTCACCTGGGTAATCACGCTCTGGGTCGATACCTACAACGATCGCGCTGTTTGCGTTACGTTCTGCACGAGAGTATTGGCTCATGCCGTTCGTTACTACGCGGCCTTCTTCAGACGTTGCAGCAACCACAGTACCACCTGGGCACATACAGAAGCTGTATACAGTGCGGCCATTCTTACAGTGGTGAACGAGTTTGTAGTCCGCAGCACCTAGGATTGGGTTGCCTGCGTTCTTACCGAAACGAGCTTCATCGATCATCGATTGCTTGTGTTCGATACGGAAACCAACAGAGAAAGGCTTCGCTTCCATGTAAACGCCACGATCGTACAGCATTTCAAACGTGTCACGAGCACTGTGGCCAACAGCCAATACCACGTGACGAGATTTGATCTCTTCACCGTTAGAAAGCGTTAGGCCAGTGATTTGACCATCTTCCATATGAACGTCGTCAACACGAGTGCTGAAACGGATTTCGCCACCAAGTTCAATGATAGAAGCGCGCATCTTTTCGATCATGGTAACCAGTTTAAAGGTACCGATGTGCGGCTTACTTACGTATAGAATTTCTTCTGGTGCACCCGCAGCAACGAACTCTTCAATTACTTTACGGCCGTAGTGCTTTGGATCTTTAACTTGGCTGTACAGCTTACCGTCAGAGAAAGTACCTGCGCCGCCTTCACCAAACTGTACGTTTGATTCTGTGTTCAGCGTACGCTTACGCCAGAAACCAAAGGTATCTTTCGTACGCTCACGAACTTCTTTACCACGCTCAACGATGATTGGGTTGAAACCCATTTGAGCAAGCACTAGGCCAGCGAATAGACCACATGGGCCAAAACCGATAACCACAGGGCGCTCAGTTTGGTTCTCAACCGCTTTAGCAACAAACTTGTACTCCATATCAGGAGTCACTTTTACGTGCGGGTCGCTAATGAATTGTTCTAACAACTCAGCTTCGTTTTCAACGAGAACGTCAAGCGTGTAGATAAGTAAGATCTTTGATTTCTTACGAGCATCGTAGCCACGTTTAAAGATATTAAAAGAGAGTACCTGATCAGAGTTAATACCAAGTTTCGCTTCAATAGCGTCTTGAATAGCAGACTCTTCATGGTCTAGTGGGAGTTTAATTTCGGTTAAACGTATCATTTCGATGTCTCGTTTTTATAGGTGTCTTAGCTAGATCGTTTCTTAATACAGAGTTTGATGGAAACGCTGATGTTCAAAGAAGCGATAAGCTCACAATGGCGCGCATTTTACGAGAAATTGATTTATCTGTCATACTAATTTGGAAACATGGAGCAAATAGACACGATATTAGAGCCGTATGATGTTGAATTTTGCTTTGGGATGAGTATTATCCCCATTCTTCAATTTTGACTAACTTATAGAGCAGAGCATCATGGCATTTGTCGTAGGCGATAATTGTATTCAATGTAAATACACAGACTGTGTGGCAGTGTGCCCCGCAGATGCGTTCCATGAAGGCCCAAATTTCATGGTAATCAACCCAGTCGAATGTATTGATTGTGGCTTGTGTGTACCTGAATGTGATGCTCAAGCAATCTTCCAAGAAGACGAACTGCCAGAAGATCAAAAGATCTTCATCGAAGTGAACGCAGAGCTCGCTGAGATTTGGCCTGTGCAAACGGAAGTAAAAGCACCAATGGATGACGCTGAAAAGTGGAATGGTGTGTGTGATAAGTTGGCAATGCTAGAAAAGTAATTGTTGAAAAGAACTCAAATAAAAAGGCGTACTGATTTAATCAATACGCCTTTTTTAATATCTGAACACTGTCGATTGGCTAGTTAGCTTAGAGGTCTAGCAGTGCTGACGACGCATGTTGTCGAGAATAATGCCTGTCGCCATTGCAACGTTCAAAGACTCTGCGCCACCGAATGCTGGAATCGTAATCTTATCAGTCACGTATTTAGCCGCGTGTTCACGGATGCCGTGAGACTCACTGCCCATCAATAAAATGCCGTTAGCAGTAAACTCAGTCTTATGAACACTTTCACCTTCTAAGAAAGCACCGTAAACCGGTAGGTTCGCTTGCTCTAAGTAAGCTGGTAAGTCTGTTTGGCTTACGTGTACGCGGCCAAAGCTGCCCATAGTCGCGCTGATCGTTTTAGGGTTGTATGGGTCTGCGCAATCGCTGCTCGCAACGATATGCTTGATGCCGTACCAGTCTGCTACGCGAATAATCGTACCTAGGTTGCCAGGGTCTGAAACGCCATCAAGCGCAATCATCAGTCCTGTTGCTTCTGGTAGTTCAAACGTTGGGATCTCAACAACCGCAATCGCTGCGTTGTTACTGACCAAAGTGCTCGCTTTGGTTAGATCATCCAGCGAGGCTTCAACACAATCAAACTCAATCAGTGAAGCATGATTTTCAGATAAGAAATCAGCGGTAGCAAAGACATTCTTCACCACTAAGTCACTATTGAACAGCTCAAGAACGTTCTTTTCACCTTGAACTAGAAACAGGCCGTGGGCTTTACGTTGTTTCTTTTGACCCAAAGCACGAAGGAGTTTTAATTGGTTTTTTGAAATCATGTTTTTATCCTAGATATAAGCCCGCGCATTATAGAGCAAAGGTTAGCGAACCAAAAGCGTGATAGCTCAATGCGATCCATATAAAAAGCAAAAGCGATCCACTTAAAAAAGAAAAGCGCACTAAATAGCGCGCTCTTATGGGATTTACTTACTTAAGTTAAGCTGAACTGACAGCCTAATACGGAGCAGGGTAGCGCTTAAAGACTGTGTTGATATCAGTCAGGATCTCTTCTGATAACGGTTTACTGAAAGCGGCTACGTTCTCTTTTAGCTGCTCCATGGTCGTTGCACCAATGATAGTGGACGTCACCCCATCAACTTGATTACACCAAGCCAATGCCAGTTGGCTTGGAGTGAACCCGTGAGCATTCGCCACTTCAACATAGCCTTTAACCGCTTCATTGGCAGATTCAGTATCACGAAAAATGCCTTTACGTTGCATGTAAGTCCAACGGCTGCCTTCCGGTCTTGCGCCATCGATGTACTTTCCACTCAACATGCCTGCAGCTAAAGGTGACCATGGCAGGTAAGCGACATCTTCATGCACACAGTTCTCAATCAGATATGGCCAGTCTTTTGCGTGCAGCAAGCTAAATTCATTCTGAATCGAAACCATACGTGGCAAATCGTGTTTCTCGCTCAGCTTGAGGTATGTGTTAATGCCCCAAGTAGAATCATCTGAAAGCCCGACATGGCGAATTTTCCCCGCCTTAATGCAGCTTGCCAGTGCTTGTAGGATTTCCAACATCTCAGCTTCATGCTGCTTTCGGTCAATATCACTGAATCGAATGTGATTCGGGAAATGCTTACCAAAGTGAGGCGTTGTACGATTTGGCCAATGAAGTTGGTAAAGGTCGATATAGTCTGTTTGTAGGCGTTTTAATGATGCGTCAACGGCTGCGATCACCGCTTCACCCGTTATCGGGCCGCCATCTCGAACCCAAGGAAGCCCTGGCCCGGCAATTTTACTCGCAATGATCAACTCTTGTCGACGCTGTGGGTTACGCGATAACCAGTTACCAATGATCGCTTCTGTTTTTCCGTAGGTATCTGGAGAAGGTGGAACCGCGTACATCTCTGCAGTATCGATAAAGTTAATACCTTGGCTTAATGCGTATTCGATCTGTTGGTCGGCTTGCTGCTGCGTATTTTGTAGCCCCCAAGTCATGCTGCCAAGACAGATACGGGAAACGGGAATTTGACTACTTCCTAGCTTTGAATATTCCATTGAATTCGGGGTTCCTGTGGTTAGGTTCTCTGGTACTCGCATTATAGTTTTGAAAAGAGGGCGAGTGAGGAATGAAAACGAATATGAATTATTAGCACAAAATGACACGACAAGGTATGGCATCGGGGAGTTTAGTGAGTCATTTCTCAGCGCTGCAAGCTAGTGTGTGCAATGCGTGAAAATACATTCGCGAGAAACTATGAGCCAATTGGTGATCGAGAAGTGAAGAACAACAAGCAATGAGCGAAGGTTTAATGTTCAGCTTGTTTGGGAGTGGGGGAGAGGAGAACAGATCAAAAATAAAAAAAGCTCTACCGGATAGAGCGTAGAGCTTTTTTATAGGGGTCTTAATAGTGCTAGGTATTCATTGAGTTACGAGGTCGCGTTTGTGTCTAATCCACCCTGGATCTGCGCCTGTCTTAGAGCTTCCTGCCTTTGAACTTCTTTCTCAGTTAATACTGGTCGAAGCGTTTCCTCAGAGGCTTGAGGAGAGAAAATGAAATATTTATTAATCGTCATAACTGTGTCTCCGTGTAACGTATGACAGATTCTGCATCAAGGATAAATTGTGATCATCATCCACTTTGTACTTTTGTTAGGCTGAGAGCGGAGGGCGTAGAATGCGTACAAAGCGATCTCTTATCATCCGTATGCAATGTTGAACTGACGAAACCCTCTGTTTTCAAGTATAGGAAGCGCATCTAATTTCGCACAATAATGATTTAGAGCAATTACATACATGGTCAGGGGCGTAAGATGAAAACCCTCGCTACTGACTCTGTGCTCGTATTTATTTAACGATGTATCACTTATCGACATAATAATTAAGTCAGTAAATCAATTACTTAATCCATGGTGAGATGAATTATGGAAAAGCTTGTAGAACGTTTTCTGAATTACGTTACTTTTGATACCAAATCCGATCCTTCTAATCAGCAATGCCCAAGTTCACCGGGTCAAATTACCTTTGCTGAAGCCTTAAAGTTAGAATTGGTGGCATTAGACTTAGTTGATGTGTCTTTAGATGACAATGGATACTTGATGGCGAAACTGCCGTCGAATGTCGATTACGATGTGCCTGCGATTGGCTTTGTGGCGCACATGGATACCGCTCCTGACGCATCAGGCGCCAACGTGAAACCACAAGTGATTAAAGATTACCGAGGTGGAACGATTGAATTAGGGGAAAGTGGCGAGAGTTTGAACCCAAGCCAGTATCCAGATCTTGATTCTTTACATGGTCACGACCTGATTACGACTGACGGCACAACTCTGCTTGGTGCCGACAACAAAGCGGGCATCGCTGAAATCATCAGTGCAATTGCTTACCTGAAAGCGAATCCAGACATCAAACACGGCGACATCTGCATTGGTTTCACGCCGGATGAAGAGATTGGTCGCGGTGCGAACCTGTTTGACGTTGAAAAATTTGGCGCCGAGTGGGCGTACACCATCGATGGTGGCCCAGTAGGGGAGTTGGAATTTGAGAACTTCAATGCCACGAGCACCGATGTTATCTGTCATGGCGTGAACGTTCACCCGGGCACCGCAAAAGATAAAATGGTGAACTCGATGAACATTGCAGCGCAATTCCAATTGATGATGCCTGCGCAAGAAACACCAGAGTGCACAGAAGGTTATGAAGGCTTCTACCACCTGAAATCGGCGGAAATGGGTGTGGCTCGCTCTGAACTGGGATACATCATCCGTGATTTTGAACGTGAGGGTGTAGAAGCGCGTAAAGCATTCATGCAGCAGAAAGTCGATGAGCTGAATGAGCGCCTTGAGAAAGGCCGTGTTGAGCTGGTGCTAACCGATAGCTACTTCAACATGAAAGAGATGGTTGAACCGCATCAACATATTATTGAATTGGCCAAGCAGGCGATGATTGAGTGCAATGTCGAGCCAATGGTTAAACCAATCCGAGGTGGTACAGACGGTGCTCGCTTATCTTTCATGGGGCTACCATGTCCGAATATCTTTACTGGCGGTTACAACTTCCACGGTATTCATGAGTTCATTACCATTCAAGGCATGGAGCAAGCGGTAAAAGTGATTGTTGAACTGTCACAACGTACAGCAACGCATTACCAAAAATAGAACATCAGAGCGTTATATCTCTTTGTATTTTTGAGAGTATTCAATAATACTCTCTTTAAGCATAAGGGAGTACGCGATGAAAAAGTTAGTTTTACTTTGCACCCACTTAGCCGTGGGTGCTGTTGGTTTTGGGCTAGGTGTTTACGCATTGCCTATCTTGATTGAGCCTGATTCTCCTTCCTCAAGTTCTGTTGAAGCGATCAGTGAGCAGGCTATCTACACGGGCGAGTTCACTAAAGATCGACAAGACAGTGACTTCTTGCACTGGGGAGAAGGCATCGTCTCAGTATCCGAAAGTGCGATCGCTTTTGAAGGTGAATTGGCGCCGGGACCTGATTACAAGGTTTATCTCTCGCCTAAGTTCATTGAAACCGAGCACGCTTTCAATGACAGCAAGAACGAGTTATTGAGAGTCGGAGATGTGAAAACATTCGACCGCTTTATGGTTGAGCTTCCCGAAGGTACTGATCTTAATCGATTTAATACGGTTGTGATTTGGTGTGAAACTTTTGGCCAATTTATTACTTCTGCCAAGATAAAATGATAGCCTTACCAATAGCTGATTTAGGTACGTAAAAAAGCGCTCTATTTTTGAGCGCTTTTTCATAGCGAAGTCTCCGCTAATCGTTGTAAAGCTCGTCGTTGTAATGCTAAGGAATACGTAATGGAAAAGTTGTGGCAAGTGATCGATTTCTTACTCGCTAATAAGTTTATTTTTAGTGTGCTGATCATCTGCATTATATTAATTATCCGACGAATCACTCTGTCTCGAATCCGTGGTGATGTCGCTTTTCTCAGTGAAGATCAACGTAACTGGATGTCACGTACCAAGAACGGTACGTTTGCCATTATTATGGTCACTTTATTTGTGCTGTGGAAATCTGAAATCAGCGAATTTGCACTGTCGGTCACCGCCATTGCTGTTGCAATCGTGGTAGCTTCAAAAGAGATCATCTTGTGTTTTACGGGGTCGATTCAACGCGCAAGCTCTCGTTCATTTAGAATTGGTGACTGGATCGAAGTAGGCAAAATCAGCGGCGAGGTGATTGAGCACAACTTGATGGCGACTGTGATTCAGGAAATCGACCTATATCACGGGCAATACCATTTCACAGGTAAGACCGCTACGCTGCCCAATAGCATGTTCTTCACTTACCCGGTCAAGAACCTTAATTTCATGAAGCGCTACGTTTATCATAACTTTTTTGTGACGGTAAAAGACTTCGTTAACCTATATCCAATGGTGCCGGGCCTTATTGTTAAAATTGAAGAGCATTGTGAAGAGTTTATCGATGTCGCGCGCCGTTATAACGGTGTGATCGAAAAACACGCTGGCGTTGACCTTCCGGGATCTGAGCCTCATATCCATATCACGAGCAGTTCGACGGGTGAGCAAGAAGTGCACTTTATGATCTTCTGTCCGACCGAAAAAGCGATTCATCTTGAGCAAGATATTCGTAAAGACTTTATGGAAGCGTACGCAGAGGCCTTTCCAACTAGCGTTTGACCCCAATTAACGCTTAATCCTAACTAACGCTTTATGTTGTTTACGCATTTCATGTTCGAAATGTAAGGCTCTAAAAGTAAAAGAAAGCCGAGAGCGATAAGATCGACTCTCGGCTTTTCTATATCTGAAATTCAGCTTCGATATCAGTCTAGGTCAGCGAGTGGTAGCCAGTCTATTTCCACACCAGCTTGCTCAAACATATCTTGGCTCACTTTGATTTTGTCTCCCCAGCGAGAAAGAAAGTCTTCACTTTGCTCTGGGCAGTGAACCGCAGAAATACCGGTTTGGATGATTTTCGCTGCGCAGTTTGGGCAAGGGAAGTGAGTCACCCAGATTTCACAGCTGTCCAAATCACGCTTGGCGAATAAGATCGCATTTTCTTCAGCGTGAAGTGTCTTGAGGTACTTCATCTCTCTGTCATCAGTATCCGCACTATCAGACACGCCATGTGGGTAGCCATTAAAACCAACAGAAACAATGCGGTTGTGCTTAGTGATTACGGCGCCGACTTGAGTTGAAGGATCTTTACTCCAAGAACCGACCAATTCCGCCATTTGATAGAAACGTTTAGCCCATTTTGAAATCATGAGAATTCCTTAACAATTAAATGTGAATGCTTATCTGTCTGACAATACATTATGTTAGACAATATCCATAGAGAACAAAAGCTGAGAGATTGATTTACTTAGGAATTGTAGCGTGTTTGTAATCACTTTATAAGCACTTGGTTTCAATTAACATATTGATACACTTTGGCCAGTTATAATTGATATTCCTCGGACATTTGAAGCAATTGTGTTACGTAACTTTTATGCTGTTCAATTTCTCATAAGTGACGGTATAACCATGCGTAAAAAGTTAATCCTTACGGCTCTTGCAAGCTCTCTTATTCTTGCTGGATGTGGGCAAGATGCTCAGAATGCCAAGCAAGCGCCTTTACCTCTCGTAGCTGTACAGGATGTTAGCGTCGTTTCTCACCAACAAAGTAAGTCGTACATCGGTCGTATTGAAGCCGTTGAAGACACGGCAATTACTGCACAAGTTTCTGGCTACCTGCAAAGCCGCCATTTCAAAGAAGGCCAAATGGTCGAGAAGGGGCAATTGCTTTACTCAATTGAGCCTTCATCATTTGAAGCAGAAGTAGCAAGCGCGAAAGCGGCTGTTGCTCAAGCGAATGCCAACCTTAAAAAAGCCGAACTTGATTTCAATCGTGGTAAGAACCTACTTCCTAAGGGCAGTATTTCTCAATCTGAATTTGATGCATTAACGGCAAACCTATTAGGTTCTCAAGCACAGTTAGAAGCAAGCCAAGCTCAGTTAAACGCCGCGAATGTCCAGCTTTCTCACACCAAAATTATCGCGCCTTTCTCTGGAAGAATCAGTGACACTAAAGTAAGTAAAGGTGACCTAGTTTCACCGTCTTCAGGTGTTCTGACAACTTTGGTTAGCCTAGACCCAATCCATGCATCGTTCAGCATCAGTGAGCGTGAGCGTATTGAGTTAGGTATGGACCGAATTGAAGGTGACGGCAGCAGCGATTCTGATCGTGTTGAAGTGCAAATCATGCTTGAAAATGGCGAAGCATTCGAACATCTAGGTCAGCTCGATTTCTTGGGCAACCGTATCAACCTAAACACTGGTACGATCGCGATGCGCGCTATTGCCGATAACCCAGACCAGCAATTGCTTCCTGGTCAGCACGTTCGTGTTGATCTGCGTGAGAAGCAATCTATTGATGTCGTAACCATTCCTCGCCGCGCGGTTCAAACCGACCTTGAAGGCGACTTTGTTATGGTGTTAGTTGAAGGCGAAGCTGCTCCTGTGGCTGAGCGTAGAAACATCGAAATGGGTCGTCAGGTTGAAGGTGGTGTGATTGTTCATTCCGGTCTGGAGAAGAATGACACAGTGATCACTCAAGGCTTACAGCGTGTTCGCAATGGTATGTCTGTTCGCATTCAAGCTTCTGCTGAACAAGCTGAGTAAGGGGCGTAGTTATGTTGAGTCGTTTCTTTATTCAAAGGCCTAAGTTTGCCCTTGTAATATCCATAATCTTAACGCTGGCGGGTGCGATTTCTCTCGCTATCTTGCCAGTGGCGGAATATCCAAAAATCAGCCCGCCTTCTGTAAGTGTTACCGCATTCTACACAGGTGCAAGTGCTGAAGTAGTAGAACAGGCGATAGCCGACCCCATAGAAACGTCGGTTAACGGCGTTGAAGATATGATCTACATGTCTTCTAAAAGCGCTAACGATGGTTCATACAACCTTAATGTGACCTTTGATGTTGGTACTGACCCAGATATGGCTCAGGTCAACGTTCAGAACCGAGTTGCTCAAATCGAATCGAAGCTTCCGCAAGAAGTTCGAATGGTGGGTGTCACCGTTAAAAAGCGTTCACCAGACCTTTTGATGGTATTGAACTTCTATTCGCCAAACGGTGAGTACGACGATCAATTCTTGATCAACTACCTTAACCTAAACATTAAAGACCAACTGGCTCGTGTGAAGGGCATCAGTGAAGTTAACGTGTTGGGTGGTGGTGAATACGCGATGCGTGTTTGGTTAGATCCTGAGAAAATGGCTAACCTCAATATCACCACTTCAGACGTGAATCGCGCGTTGGCAGAGCAGAACGTTCAAGTTGCTGCAGGCCGTATTGGTGCTGCACCTTATAACAACGCACAAGAAGTGCAGTTCAACTTGGTAACAAAAGGTCGATTAGAAACAGCTGATGAGTTTGAAAATGTTGTTCTTCGTGCAACTCAAGACGGTTCAACGGTTTACTTAAAAGACATTGCACGTGTTGAGCTTGGTAAAAAGTTCTACGACGGTAATGGTAAATACCGTGGTCAAGATGCGTCGATCGTAACGCTGTCACTTCAATCAGACGCTAACGCGCTGGAAAGTGGCAAAGCTGTGATGGCGATGCTGGAAAACTTAAGCAAGAACTTCCCAGAAGGCGTGGCGTATGAAGCAAGTTACGACACTACACTGTTTGTTGCTGAGTCGATCAAAGGGGTAGTAAAGACCTTAATCGAAGCCATCTTGCTGGTTATTGCGGTAACGTACCTGTTCTTGGGTAGTGCGCGTGCAACCTTGATTCCTGTAGTTGCGATTCCGGTATCTTTGATTGGTACGTTTGCCATCATGCAGATGACGGGTTTCACCATCAACACGGTAACCCTGTTTGGTTTGATACTAGCGATTGGTATCGTAGTAGATGATGCGATCTTGGTTATCGAGAACGTTGATACCACAATGGCTAAAGACCCAACCATTTCACCGCGTAAAGCCACGCTTATTGCGATGAAAGAAGTAACGGGGCCGATCATTACGTCGACCTTGGTTCTACTTGCGGTATTCATCCCTGTTGCAATGCTTCCTGGTATTACTGGCATCATGTACCGTCAGTTTGCTCTGACTATCTGTATCGCGGTTGTTATCTCTTCAATTAACGCATTAACGCTATCACCTGCATTGTGTTCACTGGTTCTTAAGCAGGGTGGTGGTAACACGGCGCGTTGGTACCAAGCATTTAACCGTGGTCTAGAGTCTGTTACTAACAAATACGGTCAAGTGGCTGGCTTCTTAGTTAAGAAAGGCGTTCTGCTGTTCACTTTCTTCTTTGTGGCTTTGGCGGCTGTGACTTATTTTGCGAAGACAACGTCTACGGCGTTTGTACCTCAAGAAGATAAAGGCATTTTGCTGGTTAACGTTCAGCTTCCTGACGCGGCATCCTTGTCTCGAACCGAAGAAGTGACTAAGCAGCTGCTTGAAATGGTTGAACAAGAGCCGGGTGTTGATGGTGTAACACTGGTTAACGGCTACGCATTTATGACGGGCGCTTCTGCGTCGAATGGTGCGTCAATGTTCATCAAGCTTCACGATTGGGACATGCGTAATGCACTGGATGGTCAACACTCTGCTCAGGCTATCTCACAGCGTATTAATGGTCGTGCTGCGACTGAACTTCCTCAAGCTGTCGTGTTTGCGATGGGGCCTCCTGCAGTTCCGGGCATGGGGGCCGCGTCTGGTTTCGAGTTTGTACTTGAAGATACGCTAGGCCGAAGCCGTACTGATCTTGCTATGGTGATGAATGACGTGATAGCTGAGGCGAGCAAACAGCCTGAGATTTCACACACATTCAGTACTTTCCGTGCGAACGTACCTCACTACTATGTCGATATTGACCGTGAGAAAGCGCAGCAACTTGGTATTCCGTTGTCGGAAATCTTCCAAACATTACAAGGTAACCTTGGTTCGTTGTACGTGAATGATTTCACCATGTTTGGTAAGAACTTCCGTGTCACCATGCAAGCTGACAGTGAACACCGTAGCAGCATGGATGACCTACAACGATTCCACGTGCGTTCGTCTAATGGCGAGATGATCCCGTTAAGCACATTGGTGACTTACGACCAGATCTTCGAACCTGATGTAGCATGGCGTTACAACATGTACCGCAGTGCAGTGATCCAAGGCCAACCAGCGCCGGGTTACTCAAGTGGTGATGCGATTGCGGCGATGGAACGTGTAGCTGCAGAAGTTCTGCCACAAGGTTACCAGTACGAATGGACAGGCATGGCTTACCAAGAAGTACTAGCAGGTAACCAAGCGATCTTTGCTTTCGCACTGGCTCTGATCTTCATCTACCTGTTTATGGTGGCTCAATACGAGAGTTGGACAATTCCGATTGCGATTATCCTCGTGGTACCTGTCGCAACCTTAGGCTCCTTCTTGGCATTGAATCTAACGGGCACTCCGCTGAACCTTTATGCACAAATAGGTTTGGTTCTCTTGATAGCCTTGGCCGCGAAGAACGCAATCTTGATTGTGGAATTCGCAAAGGTGGAGCGTGAAGAGAAAGACGCACCGATTGAAGATGCGGCGGTGAAGGGCGGTACACTGCGTTTCCGTGCTGTGAACATGACGTCTTGGTCGTTCATCTTAGGTATCTTCCCGCTTATCTTCGCTGCGGGCGCAGGTCACGTGAGTCAGAACTCTCTGGGTATTTCACTGATCGGCGGCCTGTTATGTGTATTACTGGCGGGTACGTTCCTAATCCCTGGCTTCTACGCATTCGTGCAACGTAAGCGTGAGAAAGCACACGGTGGTAATACCAAGCTGGTTCCGCTTGATGACGAATAGGGGATTGAGTGTCTTGTAAGATTCGTCTCTTACAAGACCAACCCTCGGAAAACTAATTCCTTGTAAAAACTAAGGTTTAGTATTGCGCTAAGCCTTTTTTTATTCCACTTATGAATAAAAACGCCTTTTATATAAACAAATGTTTGTCATGTGATAGAGCTAACACTCTAATTTGGGTTTTGTAATAAAATGATGTTTTATTGGTAAGTATATGTTTAATATGATTTTAACAAGGTTCAGCTAACGGTTGTATGCTCGAAAACATTTGCACAATAGTGTGAAGTGTTTCAAAATTACGAAGTTATATTGAAATTTTTTGTGCATTGAGGTTCTTATGAAAGTCATTGATTTATTTAAACACCGAGGCGATAGCATGTCTTCGCAACACTCAGAGTTTATGCAATGGATGTCTCCAGCTCTTAGAGATTACTGGGGCGACTTTCTTAATCGTACGCAAAATAGCCATTTCTTTGCGTGGGTTCGTGATCACCACAAACCTGCTGTCAATGAAGATGCACCAGAGATGCCGGTGGAACAGCCGATCGTACTTAAGCCAGAAGCACAACTTGTGTTTGATGAGCTTAATCAACAGATCGGTGAAGTCATCCATACTGGCGACTGGATCAATGTAAGTCAAGACCGTATTAACCAGTTCGGCCTTGTTACTGAAGATATGCAGTGGATTCACACTGAGCCTGAAAAAGCGGAAACAGACTCTCCGTTCAAAACAACCATCGCACATGGTTTTTTAACTTTATCTCTGCTTCCTCGATTGACTGACAGTGTTGACCCTGACAAGTCTCAATTCCCAACAGCGAAGATGGTCGTAAACATTGGTCTTAACCAAGTACGTTTCCCATACCCTGTTAAATCGGGCAGTAATGTTCGTGCTAAAAGTACGCTAACAAAAGTAACGCCAATTAAGAAAGGCCTAGAGATTGAACGCGAAATTCGCGTCGAAATCGAAGGTATTCGTCGTCCTGGCGCTGTGATCGTTTCAGTGATTCAACTTCACTTCTAAACGAACCATATAGATTCCAAAAAAAAGAGAGAGCTTAATGCTCTCTCTTTTTTTTCATAAGATAAAACTCACTCACTTATTTAATGCGAGTGTAGCCGTACTCTTCGATAAGGTCTTGCCCTTGCTTTGACTTCACGAACTTGATGAAGTCTTTGCTCTCGTCAGAAACTGAGTCTGTCTTGTGCAGCAACAAGAATGGGCGAGCCAATTCATAGCTGTGGTTAGCAATGTTCTTAGATGTTGGCTCTACGCCTTCAAATGTAATTGCTTTAATCGAACGGTCGATTGAACCAACAGAGATAAAACCAATCGCGTGTGGGTTATGGTTAACAATCGTTTTAACCATGCTGTTGCTGTTTACAACCAAGTTATTTGGGTTGATGTCAGACACTAGACGGTCATTAATGATCTTCGTTAAACCAAGCAAGCTTTCGAAGCTATAGCGTGAGCCAGAAGACGCTTCGCGAGTGACAACTGCGATAGGCTGATCTGCGCCACCCACAGCTTTCCAGTTCGTAATTTTGCCTTTGTAGATATCGAACAGCTGCTCACGTGTAACGTTGCTTACAGCGTTTGAGCGGTTAGTTACTACAGCTAGGCCGTCAAAGGCAATTGGAAATACCTTCAACTTCTCGTCTTGTTCGCGGTCGGTTAAATAACGCGAGCTCATACCGATGTCAGAGACACCTTTATTAACCATGGTAATACCTGCTGTAGAACCAATGCCCTGAACCGCAATATAGTTATCAGGGTGAGTCTTGTTGTACTCCTCAGCTAATACATCCATCACTCGTGATACTGAAGTGGAGCCCGAAATAGTGGTTTCTTGTGCTAAAGCAGCATGAGAAGACAGGGCTAAGGATAAAAGAGAGGCAAGCGCGACTCGTAACATAAACAACTCCTAGTTAATAACATTTGTCGCATATGATAGGTCGGTTATATGACACTTTTGTGAAATTCCATACTCTCGATGTATAGCTGTTCGCTTGATGAGTCGTAGCTTTCTGGGTTTCCGAAAGCAAGATTCGTTTCTGGGAGCAGGGCAGGTATTTTGATTACGCTTGTTCGCTAAAATGTTTGTTGAGTCCTAAGCTAAGTAGAGGAATTCACTACTTAGAAGTTTCTATGAAGTTACAAGGGGTGTTATGTCCGTCATTCATATCGAGCTGAATCGTCTTTTAATTGGGGCCGAGAGGCTCTGTACATCTCGAAATCGAAGTTTACCTGTCGAGCTAGGCAAATCCCTATATGAAGAGTGTGAGGGTGGTGTGCTGTTTTCTCAGGCGCATTATCTACTCGACTCATCTCACAGTGATTATACAAACGAGATCGTCTGCGTGACTTTTGATGAGTCGCTGTCTTGTTGGTTAGTGATGGTGCCGCTTGAAGGGGATGTCGAAACCGACTCTGTGAATTGGGGGCCGTATCCGTACCTTCCTAAATCGAAGGATCTTGATGCTATTTTGGCGGAAATAGAAAAAGACCCTAAATCGTACTTCTGGTCATAGTCACTCTGTTTTCACGTTTGCTGGTGGCCTGCTCGCAAAGCTGAATCAATGAGTATCAAAACTCAACCACTGAATCCCAAAGCCAAATCATCTCATCCCACACCCAAGTGGCTTAATATTGAAGCCACTTGGTTTACACCAGTTCCCAACTAAGACGTCCACATCAATCTATCGCTTTGTTTCTTTAAACTTGCGGCTTTACGCTCTGCAGTTGTGCTTGTGCCACTAGCGATCGGAAGTCTTTTGGTGTTTTTCCGTGATACGTTTTAAAGGCCGTGCTGAAGTGAGCGGCACTTTTAAAGCCTGACTCATACGCGATTTGAGTGATCGACTTATCCGATGTTCTTAGCTGAGTGGCTGCATGAGCAATACGTTTTATCTTTAATAAGTTTGAGAACGACAGATCTTCAGCCGATAAGCGACGTTTAAGTGTAGCCGGTGACATTCCCATGTAACTGGCGAGCGTATCCAAAGAGATATTGTTTTCAATGTTTTGCTCGATGTAATGAATGACTCTTTGGGTCACGGTTAACCTTGAAGCTCGAGCAATAATAGCCAATAGAGCTGGGTACTGTTCCACCATCAAAGACAGCAAACTTAAGCCTAATTGAGTGAGTGCGTAGTCATTCTGAGAAGAAGAGTTGGCCAGTGACATGATGAGATCTTTCAACTGACAGAGCTCAGTATCCGTTTGATTGAACTTAATGTACTTGTCTGGGATTCGAGCGGACTCTAAATCGCTGAACTGATTAATGAACTTTTGAAAGATAGCCAAATCAAAATCTAAGCAGGTTGCGCTGAATTCGCCATTTTCAGTGTTAACCGTGATGTCTTTAATCTGACCAGAATTGTAAAGGGTGAAATCTCCCGCTTGCAACGAGGCTTGAGTACCATTGGGCAACACAAAAGAAATGCTGCCTTTCGACACTATAAAGATACCGTTTTTAGAAGCAGGATAACGTTCTCGTCTCCTGGGAATGAAGTTTCTGAACTGAGTAACTGTGATTGATGACATAGTGAGCTTCTTTGACGTTGTAAATTGATTGCTTATTGATTGTTTTTTTTAAGTATTGTTTAAGCATGAGACATTTACAAAAAAGGCGCTAATAATTAGCGCCTTTAGAAGTGAACCTTTGAAGCTTTTGACCTTGATAGCTTTGACCTTGAAAGCCGTAACCTTGAAAGCTGTAGCTGTTAAAGCCTTTAAGCTTCGGTTTCGTTTGTCGTTTCAGGCTCGCTAGGCAAGTCCGCAAATACTTGAGTAGGTTTTGCTACTAAGTTACGGTTTTCCTGATTAACTTCAGAGAGAACTACTTCTAAAACGTCTCCCAGTTTGTATACCATTTCTTTATCGATAGATACAGTACCCATATCACCGTTGCACTCTATTCTTTCTTTATTATTAAGAATGAGAGATCCAGGGATAAATGCAGCAGCACCATTTTCAAGTAAACGTACACGCATACCTGCACGGTTAATATCGAAAATCTCAGCTTGGAAACGAGTTTCTTCTGCTGGAGCATTGGCTAGAGTGCGAGCATACAACCAATCGCCAACATTACGCTCAGCCATGCCGTGGTGACGGCGGTGCAGGGCAAGTTCATCACCGATAGTTTCATCTGGTGTTTGAATTGGCGCTTTACCTAAGATGTGTGCTTTAAGCATACGGTGGTTAATCATGTCGCCATATTTACGAATTGGAGAAGTCCAAGTTGCGTAAATATCTAATCCCATCGCGTAGTGCGGTGCAGGCTCATTGCTGATCTCGCTATACGCTTGGAATTTACGAATACGGTTGTCGTAGTAGCTGTTATCTAAAGAACCTAACCAACGACGTAGAGTAGCAAAACCTTCTAGAGAAATGATTTGCTCTTCAGTGAACGGCGTTTCCGCTTGCGGGTTTACCAGTTCAAGAACGTCGGAGATTTTCTCAGCCTTGAAACCAGAATGGCAGTTAAACACACCTTGGTTGAAGCTCTCTTTTAGTACTCGGCCCGCACAGATGTTCGCGCTGATCATTGATTCTTCAACCAGCTTGTTTGCGCTACGACGCATGTCAGCGTGGATAGCGACAACATCGTTATCTTCGCTCAGTTCAAAGCGGTAGTCAGGGCGATCTGGGAACACAACAGCGTTTGCTGAGCGCCATGCTGAACGTGCTTGAGCAAATTGGTGAAGATCAGAAACAATTGCAGCAATCTCTTCTGATGGTTGCCATTTCTCTGATGCACCTGTTTCTAGCCAGTCTGATACGTTGTCGTAAGCAAGACGAGCATGAGATTTGATGTTTGCAGCGAAGAAGTTAATGTCATCACCGATAACGCCACCTTTAGATACCGTTACTGTGCAGCAAAGTGCAGGACGAACTTCGTTCTCGATCAGTGAACATAGGTTGTCAGCAAGATCACGAGGCAACATTGGGATGTTGCGACCAGGAAGGTAGATAGTGAAACCGCGCTCGCGTGCCACTTTATCCATCGCATCATCTGGAGAGATGTAAGCCGTTGGATCAGCAATTGCGATAGTCAGTTCAAAATCACCGTTCTCTTTCTTCTTCGCGTAAAGCGCGTCATCCATATCTTTTGTGCTTTCGCCATCGATAGTCACAAAAGGGACGTGCGTCATGTCTACACGTTCAAGATCGGCGTCATCGTTGATTAGCCAGTTGTCGATGCCTTCAGGCTCGCTGTTTGGTAGATCGTTTTGTGCCAGCGTTACCCACCAAGGTGCAATCTTGTCGTCAGCGTCTGTGATTTTCTCAGAGATCTGAGCCAAGAAACCATTGTCACCTTTTAATGGGTGTTGAACGATATGAGCAACAACCCAGTCACCTTCTTTAAGCGTTTCAGGGTTTAGACCCTTCATTGCTTTCGCTTTAAGTTGCAGTTTTTTGAGCTGCGGGTGATCAGGAACAACGTTCAATCGGCCTTTGAAAAGCTTAACTCGTGCAATAAAGCGAGTAAGACCTTGTTCAACCAATTCCTCAGGCTCTGCTACTTCGCGCTCTTTCTCTGTGCGAATGATGGCAATCACCTTGTCACCGTGCACACATTTCTTCATGTACGGAGGCGGGATAAAGAAGCTTGTTTTGCTATCAACTTCGAGAAAACCAAAACCTTTTTCAGTGGCTTTGATGGTACCTTCCTTTTTAGGGAGGGTTTCTTGGATTTGCTGCTTGAGCTGAGCGAGTAGAGGATTATCTTGAAACATTTTGACTTTTATCTATCGAGGACAATTGAGCACACTATAATCATTGCGAGGCTTGATTACTACTTAAAGGCGAAGTGAGCGTTAATTAATTGCCCTCTTATTTAACTAGGTCAATTTGCTAGGAGATGGGTGCTGTGACGAGATATTCATCAAGTTTTGACGATATGATAACCAGTATTGATGTAAAAGCGAAAAATATGTGATGTATTTCAATTTTTTCTGGATTTTTTTATGCATTTAGGGAATAATCCGCCTCCCTTAGACGTCCCTAATGGCTTGAAGTGTTTTATTACTGCTTCGTAACTCTGAATGGAATCAGTATCTGATTGGATCAGTATTGGAATTGATAGAGCTCCCGGGACCTTTTGTTTACTTATATATAGTGGGATCCCAATGTCCGAATCTGTAATTCAATTTAATGAATTAGCCCTAAACGATAACATTCTTTCAGCTCTTGATAGCATGGGTTTCGTTTCTCCGACTCCAATCCAAGCAGCAGCTATTCCTCTTCTTCTTGAAGGCCGTGACGCACTAGGTAAAGCACAGACTGGTACTGGTAAAACAGCAGCATTCTCTCTGCCTTTACTTAACAAAATCAACCTGAACCAACACAAACCACAAGCAATCATCATGGCTCCTACTCGTGAGCTAGCGATTCAAGTTGCTGCGGAAATCAAAAACCTTGGCCGTGATATCAAAGGTCTTAAAGTTATTGAAATCTACGGTGGTGCTTCAATTGTTGACCAAATGCGTGCTCTAAGCCGCGGTGCTCACATTGTTGTTGGTACTCCAGGTCGTGTTAAAGACTTACTAACTCGTGACCGTCTACACCTAGATGAAGCACACACATTTGTTCTTGATGAAGCAGATGAAATGCTGAAAATGGGCTTCGTAGATGACGTTACTTGGATCCTAGAGCAAGCTCCAGAATCTGCACAACGTGTACTTTTCTCTGCAACTATGCCTCCAATGGTTAAGACTATTGTTGACCGTTACCTACGTAACCCGGCTAAAGTTGACGTTGCTGGTACTAACCACACAGTTGATAAAGTAGCGCAGAACTTCTGGGTTGTTAAAGGCGTAGAAAAAGACGAAGCAATGTCTCGTCTTCTAGAAACTGAAGAAACTGACGCGTCAATCGTATTCGTACGTACTCGTCAAGACACTGAGCGTCTAGCTGATTGGCTATCTGCACGTGGCTTCAAAGCTGCTGCACTGCACGGTGATATTCCTCAGTCTCTACGTGAGCGTACTGTTGATCACATCAAACAAGGTGTTATCGACATCCTAGTTGCAACTGACGTTGTAGCTCGTGGTCTTGATGTTCCACGTATCACTCACGTATTCAACTACGACATCCCATTCGATGTTGAATCTTACATCCACCGTATTGGTCGTACTGGCCGTGCTGGACGTAAAGGTAAAGCGATCCTACTAGTTCGCACTAACCAAATTCGCATGCTTCGCACAATCGAGCGCGTAACTAAGTCTCAAATGGAAGAAATTCAACTTCCTCTACGTGACCAAGTTGCTGCTGCACGTGTTGCTAAGCTTGGCGCTGAACTTGAAACTGAGAAAGAAAGCAAAGCACTAGAAAACTTTGCAGGTCTTATCTCTACTCTTCAAGAGTCTCTAGAAGTTGATGCTGCTACTTTAGCTGCAATGCTTCTTAAGCGTCAGCAAGGTAAGAGCCCACTATTCTACGTTGGCGAAGACCCAATGATCGCTGCTATTGAGCGTGATAAGAACCGTCGCAAAGAGCGTCGTGAAGATCGTGACAACGGCCGTGACGGTGGTGGTCGCAACTTCAATACTCAAGATTGGGATACTTACCAACTACAAGTTGGCCGTGAGCAAGGCGTTCAGGTTAAAGACATCGTTGGCGCACTAGCAAACGAACTTGGCCTAACTAAAGGTTCTATCGGTGCTATCAAGCTAGACCAAGGTTCTACTTACGTTCAACTGCCAAAAGCAATGAACTCTGAAACTGCTGGTAAGCTAAGCAAACTTCGCATTCGTCAAAAAGAAGCTGGCGCTGTAGTTGTTGATTTCAATGACTTCCGTGAGCCTCGTCGTGGCGGCGGCGGTCGTGATGGCAACCGTGGTGGCAACCGTGGCGGTCGTGATGGTGGCGGCTACCGTGGTAACCGTGAAGGCGGCAACCGCGAAGGTGGTAACCGTGAAGGCGGTCGTGGTGGATACCGTGGCAACCGTGATGGTGCTCGCGATGGTAACTCTGCTGGCGGACGTGATGGCGAACGTCGTTTCGACCGTAACCGTGGTGGCGATCACCGTGGTAACTTCCGTGGCGAACGTGGCCATGGTAACGGCAATGGCGGTGGTAACCGTGGTCGTCGTCCAGAGCGCAACGAAGGTTAATCAACCTGTCGCTTAGACGCTTTAGGTCTAGACACTGAATTTAAAAGCCGAGCGTAATGCTCGGCTTTTTTGTGCCTGCTATTTGAACTTAAGCTTTGGTTGGCTCGATATTCGTAGCTAACTTACTTTAATCAAGCTTCGTTCCTGTAACTATGCTTCGTCCATGAAACTAAGCATCGCGCCTAGAACGAATGTTAGTGCCAAAACTTAGCTGTATCGCGTTCTAAGCCTATACCAAAACATTCTAAAACAAAGAGTGAAGGCTATCTAAGCGTCGTTACAGTGCATCTATTCGTAGAGTTGTGCTCGAAGGCAATCAAAATAAGATCAGATCACTATTCTCAACTTCAGTGAGCTTTTTGATGCAAACACTGAGCAATTGAGAAATCGAGCAAAAAGTTATCGGTAATGATAAGCAGACGAAAGGGAAGGGTGGTTGTTTTTTAAGCGGACCACCTGCATTTGTTCGAGTCGCTTTAATTAACTGAATCAAGTTGAAAATAACGTGAGCACTCGTTTGCGTCACCTGTTCATTAATTTTCTTATTCAACTATTTTTTAATTTCGCTCTCGAAATAAATAATTTAATGACCAAGATCAACTTAATTGTGTTCATTTAGTGATTTTTTCAAAACAAAAGTTGAAAGATTCAAAAATTATTGAATAATGGACTTAACTAAAATTGAAGTAAACACTTCATCCAATTCGTACTGAAACAGGATCCATATCCAATGTCTAATTCGTTTGTTCTGGTTATTAACTCGGGTAGTTCATCCCTAAAATTTGCTGTAATCGATTCTGTTTCTGGTGAAGCAGTATTAAGTGGCCTAGGGGAGTGTTTTGGTCTTGAAGATGCTCGTATGAGCTGGAAATATCAAGGCGAGAAAACTGAAATTGCCATTCAAGGCGAAGATAACCACCACAAAATTGCCATTGGCAAATTGGTTGGCCTGATGGAAGATCTAGGCTTCACTGCTGATATCGTGGCTATCGGTCACCGTATCGTTCACGGTGGTGAGAAGTTCACTCAAACCGTTCGTATTACTGAAGAAGTAACGAACGAAATTGAAAGCCTATCTGACCTAGCTCCACTTCATAACCCTGCAGGTGCTGTCGGCATTCGTGCTGCGATTGAAGCTTTCCCTTCTCTACCTCAATTTGCTGTATTTGATACGGCTTTCCACCAAACAATGCCACAACGTGCATTCACTGGTGCAATCGCAAAAGAGCTATACACAGACTTCGGCGTACGTCGTTACGGTTTCCACGGTACGAGCCACTACTTCGTTAGCCGTGAAGCTGCGAAGATGGTTAACAAGCCTATCGAAAAATCTAGCTTTATCTCTGTTCACCTAGGTAATGGCGCATCTGTATGTGCAATCAAAGACGGTAACAGTGTTGATACTTCAATGGGCTTCACACCACTTTCTGGCCTAATGATGGGCACACGTTGTGGTGACCTAGACCCAGGCATCATCGAATACCTACTTAAGAAAGGCTGGTCACAAGAGCAAGTATTTAACTCTCTAAACAAGGAGTCTGGCTTCCTTGGCGTGTCTGGTCTTACGAGCGATGCTCGTGGCATCTTAGAAGCAATGGAAGAGGGCCATGAAGGCGCTAAGCTTGCGTTTGAGGTGTTTACTTACCGCGTATCAAAATACATTGCTTCTTACCTTGCAACGCTAGATTCTTTAGACGGCATCATCTTCACTGGTGGTATCGGTGAGAACTCTCTACCAATTCGTCGTGAAATCCTAAACAACCTTAAGATTCTAGGTTTCGTTGAAGATGTAGCAGGTAACGAATCTGCTCGCTTTGGTGCTGAAGGCATCATCGGTAAGTCTGAAATGCTAAACGCATTAGCAATGGTTATCCCAACCAATGAAGAATTCGTGATTGCTCAACAGTCGGTAGAACTACTGTAATTTACTTTAAAAACAGATAGTTAAAAGCGAGCTTAGTGCTCGCTTTTTTGATCTTATATGTTGGATAGACCATCGCAAAGCACGCGAATGCCGAGCACTCATCGCTCCCTACATTGACTGCTGCAATTCACTTTTTAGCTCCAAACTAGTAAGGTTAGTGTTGGCTTGTTTATGCCCAGACTTTTCTAAGCGCGATCATTGCTTGCCCCATTTCATATATGGAATCCACGTATTTACAAAGTGATTTTGGCAATAAAAGTTAAGATGCGGTCGTATATTCGGCTTCTTATTGAAGGAGCTACCCTCTAGCCTTTGATGTTTTGCGCACCTACTGTCCTTATCGCGCTAGCAGCTTTTTACAGCATGATAGAATGGCCAGGTTCTCAGTAGGTTGGTCTTACCTTTTATGCATCATCATTTTGTAAAATTTAAAAATTTGGTAGTGATTAATGAGTGAGTAATACTGGTTTATATTCAGTCTCATACCGAAGCATTGCCCACGCAGTACGTACCACTTTGTTAGCCAGTGCAATGCAGGCCTTCTTGAAGCCGATACGATCTATGATGCTCCTCAACCAAGCGTCCTTCTGAGTCTTCGGTTTTTCGGGTAGTCGCCCAACGTATGACATTGCGCCAAGATAAAGAAGCGAGCGTAGCTCCTTCACACCACCGCATTTATCGATCCCAATCATAAAAACTTTGCCTCCTGAACTGTGCTGTTTAGGTGTAAGACCAACAAATGCTGAAGCTTGTCTTCCATTCTTGAACTGCTTTCCATCACCAAGAGTTGTATAGAGCATCGCAGCAGTTGTTTCACCAACCCCTTCAATGCCCATTAATCGTTGGCACGGCTCTATCTGACGGGTTAAAGCATTTTTCTCTTTTT
Source organism: Vibrio sp. 10N.286.48.C11 (assembly GCF_041469805.1). Lineage (NCBI taxonomy): Bacteria > Pseudomonadati > Pseudomonadota > Gammaproteobacteria > Vibrionales > Vibrionaceae > Vibrio > Vibrio sp. 10N.286.48.C11. The sequence goes on from NZ_JBFRLK010000041.1 coordinate 27,297, forward strand.
CGAATGCGATGAGTTTTGCTTTAAGTTCTTTATATTGCTCCCAAAGCATCGACAGAACGGATACGACATTGGAGGGTATTGGTGTATCGCCATCAAGCACGGTTTGAACCGACGCTTTTAAGCCTTTTTCACCTCTAGGGTTGCTATCCCGTAGCCCAAAATTGTCCCTCTAATGTGAAGAGCTAGGGAAACAACACTACGAGATAAGAATCTACGGCTAGTTTCTAAAGAATGCATAGCTTGTTGTTCCAATGACTTTGGACGACTGTACTTGATACCAATTTGTATAGCGGCGTTAGCGATGGCGAGAGCATCATTATGATCCGTTTTATGACCTTCTAGGTATCCTTTCACCTTCTTAGGGTTAATGATTCGGACTTCATGCCCAAGTTTTTCTGCTAATTGCCCCCAGTAATGGCAACCGCAACAACCTTCCATGGCGACAATCGAAGGCTTAGCCTTTGCCAAGAACTCTTTCATCTTCTGGCGACTCAGAGGTTTATTGGACATTAGCTCACCATGAATGCTGATATGGCAGGCTTGAAGAACATTTTTTGCTAAGTCGATAGCGATAACATTTTTAGTCAACATATTGGAACCCTCGGTTTTTTCTCACACTCCTAAGTCTAGATTGCTAAGGAGAGAGTGGATTCCATACATCACGTTAAAGTATTTACTCATTCCAGAGTAAGATCGCAGTCGTTCCTTAGGATATGTAATGTGACCAGCCATAGATGCAGGCAATATCAATTTATAGGATCTCATCGTCATCCCAATCCCAGTCAATTTGGGAAATGTCACGGGAGACTTTGTGTAAATACCACCCGAGCAAAGCGACAATAGAAAGGATTAAAACTATAAAGGTTAAAAGCATATCCTACCCTTAGAGTTTGTATGAGACGTAACTACTAGGCTTACCATGGCAATTGAGTGCCATCGTAGACAAAAAATGAACCTGAATGCTTAAGTTTTAAATTGTCGATAACATTAAGCATGCCTGTAACACTCTCTTTTACTGTTACCTTGCCTTCCTTTCCGCCCATATCGGTTTGTACCCAACCAGGATGAATTGCCATAGTCTTCACGCCCTCATCGGACAGTTCACAGGCCAGAGATTTAATTATTTGGTTGAGAGCGGCTTTTGATGCGCGATAACTGTATCGACCACCAGAGCGGTTGTCATCGATGCTAGCGAGTATCGAGGTCATCCCGATGATGGTTCTATCTTCGCCAACAAGAATATTATTAAGTAAAGCTTGCGTGATTAACATGGGCGCAATGGTGTTGACCTTTAATACATTTATCCACTCTTTTTGCCCCATGTTGCCTAGGCTTTCACATTCATCTCCGCTCACTCCTGCGTTATGAATAAGTACATCAATGGCGGTATCTGCAAATTTTTCTGTCAAAGCGAGAATATGGGATTCATTACTCACGTCTAACGTATGAATACCAATCGTTGGATAAGTTTGTGCCAAAAGAGACAACGCCTGAGCTGTGTTAATGTCACGACAGCATGCAATCACACGCCATCCACGCAGAGCGTATTGTTTAACAAGTTCGAGTCCTAAGCCTCGATTGGCGCCAGTGATAAAAACCGTTTTCATTGTGAGGTACCTAAGTTGATTCTAAGTAAGAATGAGTTGGCCAATGCAGTGCACTGACCAACTTGTAACCATTGTCGTGATGCTTACTTCACAAGTACGTTTGCTTGTTCCCACTGACTTTCTGCTCGTTTATCTAGGTGTCCACTGATTCGAGTAAGAATGAGCGCAACGAGCACGATCACTGCACCAATCCAAGGCGTATGCATTAAGCCCATTTCTGACACAATCATACCGCCGCCCCAAGAACCAAGGGCAATGCCCACGTTAAACGCCGCAATATTCAAACCAGAGGCGACATCGACCGCATCGGGGGTGAATTTTTCAGCCAGTTTGACCACATACACTTGCAGGCCAGGAACATTACCGAATGCAAATGCCCCCCAAACTAAAATCGTGGCTACCGCGGCAATAGGGTTAACGGCGGTAAAATTGAACACGATAAGCACAGCTGCAAGACCAGTAAAAATAATGCTAAGGGCTTTTATTGGGCCCATTTTATCGGCCATTTTTCCGCCCCAAATATTACCAATCGCAACTGAGACTCCATAAACCAACATAATTAAACTAATTGCATTCGCACTAAAGCCAGTTTCTTGCTGCAAAATAGGAGCAAGGAAAGTGAATGCTGTAAAAGTGCCGCCATAACCCAGTGCAGTAATCGCATAAACCAGTAATAATCTAGGTTGAGTTAATACCTTAAGCTGCGATGAAAGCTTAGCTGCAGCAGGTTGTTTTAAGTTATTTGGTACTAAGAAAGCACTACCAATTAATGCGATTAAACCTAATAGCGCAACAACTAAGAAGGTTGATTGCCAGCCAAAGGTTTGACCTATGTATGTCCCAAGCGGCACGCCTGTGACTAACGCTACGGTTAAACCAGTGAACATAATCGCAATGGCGCTGGCGGCTTTTTCTTTTGGTACCAGACCGGTAGCAATGGTTGAACCAATGGAGAAAAATACACCATGGGCTAAACCTGTCAAAATACGAGCGATAATCAGGGTGTTATATCCAGGTGCTTGCCATGCAACTAAGTTACCGACAACAAACAGTGACATGACGGTAATCAATACGTGTTTACGATTCCACTTTCCTGTTAAAGCCGTTAAAACCGGGGCGCCAATGGCAACACCAAGTGCATAAAGGCTAACCAGCAAGCCTGCTGAAGGCAGTGATATATTTAGGTCGGAAGCCATGGTCGGGAGTAGCCCCACGATCACAAACTCCGTTGTTCCTATAGCAAAGGCGCTGAGCGTCAATGCAAGAAGTGCTAAAGGCATAATATTTACTCTCTGTTGTTTGAAAATGACCAGCAATAGCCGATGTATTGGTCGCTATGCCGTCGCGTTGTTAATTGATGGGGGGCATTTTGCATTAAAGATGTTTTGTGAAAAACAGAGGTTTTTACAAATGATATTTGTTATAAATGCAATAAAGCTGATGAGCGATTGGATAAAGTTGAGGGAAATAGCATGCGAACAAAATCTGATGATTTAGCCATTTTACTAGCTGTAGTCGATACCGGAGGTTTTTCAGCGGCAGCAGAGAGCCTAGATATCCAAGTCGCGCGAGTATCCAGAGCGGTCAGTAAAGTGGAGGGTCAACTTGGGGTCACTATTCTAAACCGAACCACTAGACGTATTGAATTAACCGATGAAGGACGCCAGTTCATTGACTCTGTGCGGGTGGGATTAATGCAATTACAGCAGGCGGAAGAAGATATTATTTCCCGTGGGGAATTGCCCAAAGGCCGTTTACGTGTCGACGCGGCTAGTCCGTTTGTGTTTCATCAACTGGTGCCATTGGTGCAGTCATTTAATCAAGCCTATCCCGATATTGAGCTAGAAATAACCTCCAATGAAGGCATTGTGGATTTACTAGAAAAGAAAACCGATTTAGCAATTCGGATTGGTACGTTGAGCGATTCTACGCTACATGCTCGGTCGCTGGGTCGAAGCCCCTTGTATATTGTGGCTTCACCAGAATATATCTCAAAACGCGGGCTCCCCACTAAAAGCAGCGATCTTGCTCAGCATAATCTCATTGGATTTGTCGCCCCCAAAATTTTGAATGACTGGCCTTTAAAAGGGTTTACCCAACTAGACGCTTTGATGTCATCAAGTAATGGCGAAACCATTCGACAAATTGTGTTGGCAGGAAATGGCATTGCATGTCTATCAGGGTTTATGGTGAATAAAGATATTGCCGAAGGACGTTTAATCTCGCTGTTGGAGAGCGAAAAAATCAGTCATCCACGAAGAGAACAAGTCAACGCTGTGTATTATAAGACTTCTTCTGTGGCCAAGCGGATCTCCGCTTTTATTGATTTTATTAAGCCAAAGCTAACCCTGTAACCCGCTTAAACAAGCTGATTGTTGCAATTTATACAAATATTATTTGCCTTTATTGCTATAAATGATTGGTGACTCATTTGCTAGTATGCCCTTATCAAATGAAGAGGGCTCAACTATGTCACTATCACTATTTAAACCATTCACATTGGGTGGACTAACACTCAAAAACCGCATTGTCATGCCACCGATGACGCGTTCAAGAGCCAGTCAGCCTGGTGATGTCGCAAATGACATGATGGCAACCTATTACGCTCAGCGTGCCAGTGCAGGATTGATTGTGTCTGAAGGTACGCAAATTTCAGCGACGGCAAAAGGCTATGCATGGACCCCAGGTATTTACACACCTGAGCAGATCGCAGGCTGGCGTAAAGTAACTCAAGCAGTGCATGCAGAAAATGGCGCAATTTTCGCTCAGCTCTGGCATGTGGGCAGAGTCACTCACACAGATAACATCGGTGGTGAGCAACCGATTTCTTCATCAGCGTTAAAAGCGGAAAACGTAAAAGTATTCGTTGATAATGGCAGTGATGAACCAGGTTTTGTTGATGTCGTGCAGCCTAGAGCAATGACAAAAGCAGATATTCAACAAGTCATTGCAGATTATCGTCAAGCGGCATTGAATGCGATTGAAGCAGGTTTTGATGGCATTGAACTGCATGCGGCGAATGGTTATTTGATCAACCAATTCATTGACTCCGAAGCTAACAACCGCAGTGATGAATACGGCGGTAGCCTGGAAAATCGTCTTCGTTTTCTTGATGAAGTCGTTGCAGCAATGGTGGACGCAATTGGCGCTAACCGCGTTGGTGTGCGCTTGGCACCTTTAACAACCTTAAATGGTACTGTTGATGCTAACCCTATTGAGACTTATACCGCTGCCGCAGCGTTACTCAATAAACATCATATCGTGTACCTACATATTGCTGAAGTCGATTGGGATGATGCACCAGATACACCCGTCTCATTCAAACGTGCAATGCGCAATGCTTTTCAAGGCGTGCTGATCTACGCAGGTCGTTATAATGCGGAAAAAGCAAAGCAAGCTATTGATGACGGACTGGCTGATATGATCGGCTTTGGTCGACCTTTTGTGGCGAATCCCGATCTTCCTGAACGTCTACTTCACGGCTACCCATTGGCAGAGCATGATCCAAACACCTTGTTTGGTGGTGGTGAGAAAGGTCTGATTGATTATCCAACGTATAAAGCTTAAGGGGGTAAGTATGTTTAAGGTATTTAAAGGTCACGGACTTGAGACTAGAAACCGTATCGCGATGGCGCCGATGACTCGTTCACGCACGTCTCAACCTGGTGATGTACCAAACGAGATGATGGCAACCTACTACCGTCAGCGTGCCAGTGCTGGACTCATTGTATCAGAGGGCACCCCGATCTCAGCGGCTGCACGAGGTTATTCGATGACTCCGGGCATTTATACCCCAGAGCACATCGAAGGCTGGAAACAAACCACCCAAGCTGTGCATCAAGATGGCGGGAAAATATTTACTCAACTTTGGCATGTGGGGCGACGCAGTCATTCTGATATTTCAGGTACTAAGCCGTTAGCCCCATCAGCGATTAAAATCCCAGATCAAGTATTTGGCCCACTAGCTGAAGGTGGCTTTGGGATGATTGAAACTGAAACGCCACGGGAGATGACGCTGCAAGACATTAAGAGCACGATTGCGGATTTTGTACAAGCGGGCAAAAACGCCATTGAAGCTGGTTTTGATGGCGTGGAAATTCATGCTGCGCATGGTTACTTGTTTGATACCTTTTTACGCTTAGAAAGCAACCAAAGAAGTGATCAATATGGTGGCAGCCAAGAGAATCGCATGCGCTTTTTGGTTGATACGTTGCAAGCACTTACCGACGAAATTGGTGGGGAAAGAGTTGCGGTTCGTCTGTCTCCTCATATCGGAGAGGGTTTTGCTGGGGATGATGTTGAAATTGTTCCGCTAACGTTAGCATTGCTGGAAAAACTACAACTGATGAACCTTGCGTATGTGCATTTTTCAGAAAACATATCACGCTATGTAGAGGTGCCTGAAGAGTTTCGCCAGCAAGTACGCCGAATATACTCTAATCCAATCATGGTTGCAGGAAAGTTGACCAAGCAATCTGCCCAACAGTTGCTAGATAAGCAGTATGCTGATTTCGTTGCCTTTGGTACTCCTTTTGTAACGAACCCTGATTTAGTCGCCCGATTTGCTCATGATTTACCATTGGCCGAGTTTGATGCCGATGCTAGGTTGACCTTGTATGGGGGCGGAGCCGAAGGCTACGTCGATTATCCAACTTATCAAGCCTAATACACCAGGTACCAAGGACGATAACTCTTTGGTGCCTTACCTTTTCATTAAGCGAGTGGAAGTGATATGGAACCCTATCGAATTTGGCAATATCAAACTGAGAAACACAGTCTTGTTTTAGGTAAGGCTGAAAGAGCAGCTTTAGATGACAGCGAAATCTTAGTACAAAACAAAGCGATTGGTATTAACCCTGTGGATTGGAAATTTATTAAAGCCAATCCTTTAAATTGGCCGAATGGCCATGTTCCAGGTGTTGATGGTGCAGGCGTCGTCGTACAAGTAGGTTCTAAAGTTGATCCCAGTCTAATTGGCCGTCGAGTGGCATATCATGGTTCACTAAATCGCCATGGTAGCTTCGCTAAATATACTGTTTTGAACGTTGAGCGAGTGATGACACTACCTGAGAGCCTATCTTTTGAACTTGCCGCGGCACTGCCTTGTCCGATGCTAACTGCGTGGCAAGCATTTGAAAAAATTCCATTAACCCAACAAAGAGAAGTGCTTGTCGTTGGTTTTGGCGCGGTGAATAATTTGTTATCCCAGATCCTTGTCAGAGCGGGTTATATCGTTGATGTTGTCTCCGCGAGTCTGAGCGAAGAGCGAGCCAAAAGCTTAGGTATTCGCCAAGTTTATCGGGAGCAATCTCAAATCGACATGAAATACTTCGCCATTTTTGATGCGGTGAGTGGGGAAAATGCCGCCCATTTAGTGCCGCTGTTAAGAGCGAATGGACATATTGTCTGCATTCAAGATCGTATTGCTAAACCCATTGACCCTCCATTTACGCGCACTATTTCTTACCACGAAATAGCCCTTGGAGCGTTACATAATTTTGGTGATAAAGATGATTGGCATACATTAATGCAAAATGGTGAAGCGCTGCTTAAGCGTATTGAAAATGGGAGTGTTGAAGTTAGTATTCCTGTCACTTTTAAATTCGAGCAGATGCTTGATGCGTTGAAACACAGTGAAACCACAAAACGAAAAACCGTGATTACATTGAGTTAGACTGCGCAATTTATCCTTTTGCTGGGAGTCACATAGCGCTTACTTCCTACACTTTGCTTGGATAGTTGTTCTAATTGCTGATATTGAGTAAGACTCATCTTTGCAACGTCGTTTAAAATTGTGGTCTAAATAATTTTGACCACACTCTTACTAGCAGATGCGATACTAATAGCAATCCAACCAACGAAGAATTCGTGATTGCTCAACAGTCGGTAGAACTTCTGTAATCTGAACTGAAGTCTAAGCAAGAAAAAGACAATCAAAAGCGAGCCCAAGTGGCTCGCTTTTTGTGTCTAGTAAAGATGCGTCTGAATGTTTTAACAGGGGGATAGCCTACAAGGCGATCGTGAAACAGTTTTAGAACAGAGCTTAAATTGCGACTCATCGGGTGCTCTGGAAGCGCTAAGGTTATTTAGTCTCTGAGCGGTAGTTTGGATCTGTCCAGCATCGAGGTAACTCTTCCCCTGACATAAACATCAGTTCGGACTTTTTAAACATCTCAGGGTCTTGCTGTTCTTCGCCTGCTTGAAACCGACCTTCGATACTGTCTTGAAATAAGTTGGTTAATTTGGTCATTTCAGTTACATCAACGAGGTCACCGGTTTTTTCTCTTTTAGAAACATTTTTTTGCCCTCAATCTAATCGGTCACCCCTAATTATAATTGCTATTTGGAAAATGAGAGTCTTTTCAATTCCGGCACTTCTTGACTAAGCAGACCCCAGAGCTACGCTTATGATCATCGACAACCCAATCGATGAACAAACTTATCCTCAACAAATAAATGGAGTCGCGATGTCATCTGCCCATATTGCAAACAATCTCAGTGAACTGATTGGCGATACCGATCTTGTTAGAATCAACAGTCTTTCAGAGATATCAGGTTGTGAGATTCTTATTAAGTGCGAACACCAGAACCCGGGTGGTTCGATTAAAGATAGAGCGGCCCTTCAGTTGGTTATGGATGCAGTAGAAGCCGGTAAGCTTAAGCCGGGAATGACAATCGTTGAAGGTACCGCAGGAAATACGGGGATCGGCCTTGCTCTAGTCGCTAAATCCCTTGGTTACAAAATGTTAGTGGTGATGCCAAAAGGGCAGGCACAAGAGAAAGAGCGCATGATCTCGCTTTATAATGCTGAACTGTTATTGGTCGACCCTTGTCCTTTTGCAAACCCTGAACATTTTTACCACACGGCTAAGCGGATTGGTGTCGAAAATGAGAGTTATTGGTGGGCAGATCAGTTTGAAAATCTCAGTAATTATCGAGCGCACTATTTAAATACTGGACCTGAGATCTGGCAGCAAACACAGGGGAATATTGATGCTCTAGTTTCAGTGGTGGGGACGGGTGGAACCATTGCCGGAAACTCACACTATCTATCTGAGCAGCAACCCAATCTCGAAACTTGGTTAGTTGACCCAAATGGGTCCGGCATTTATTCGTTTCTACGTAATGGACACTATCAATCAACGGGAAGTTCGTTCACGGAAGGCATAGGGATCATGCGAACGGTTGAAAATTTCAGGCAGGCAAAAATCAATCGTGCCATCACGCTTCCCGATCAGGATTTGGTGACGATATCCCGCCTTGTTGCGGAACATGACGGTATTCTTCTAGGAAGCAGTTCGTCGTTGAACGTAGCAGGTGCGCTATACGCTGCGGCTAGAATGGGGAAAGGGAAAACCATCGTTACATTTAGCTGTGACCTTGCTGAGCGCTCGTATTCGAAGCTGCACAACGAAACGTTTCTGAAAGAAAAAGAGATACAGCTTAATAAAGAAAACCTCTCTCAACTATGGGCTCGTTATCAAGCCGAAGATGGCAGTATGGTCGTCAACGTATAGTCGCTTTAAGTTAGTAACAGCCAGTGGTCTGCCAGCTCTTTCGTTAGCGCTGAACATCCGGTTAGAGCTAAACATCCGTTAGCACCAAATCCGGCACTATTGCTTGTTATTAGGGTAGTGAATCACATTATGAAATACGGCGTTTCCTTCACCGATATTTTTGTAGGCATGGGTCTGGTTGGCATTGAAGCGAACGGCTTGTCCTGCGCGTAACGTATGCCACTCATCATCAAACATCACGGCCATCTCTCCTGAAATGCATAAGATGTGCTCAGTGACGCCTGCGTTATGTGGGGCGGATTCATGCTGGTAATCGGGTGCTAGGGTGAGTTCGAATATTTCAAATCCTAGTGCTTCCTCAAAAGGAAACAACAAACTGACGAAAAAGCCAATGTTGTATTCTTCATGCCTTAGTTCGTTTGCATCTCTGAATAAACTCGTCAGTTCACTGTTTGGGCTAGCCGCGATAAAGCTCGAAAGTGACACCTCGAATCCAGAAGCTATCTGCCAGAGCTTAGCGACTGTCGGGCTGGATTCTCCACGTTCAATTTGTCCTAGCATTGCTTTGCTCACGCCAGTTTCTTTCGCTGTTTTGTCTAAGCTCCAGCCTTTTTCTTGGCGAAGGCGTTTCAAGTTAACGCCAACTTTAATTTCTGTTTGCATATTTTCTCTACAAGTTTTTTACAAATAAGTTGTGCGTTATAGCGCACGATGCTAGGTTTGGTTTATGGACGTTATAACGCACGCAGGAAAAAATTAACATGACTAAGCTAAAATTTTCTCACGTCAGTACTGGCTTTATCGCTGTTTTCATTGGTTATGCGAGCGCCGCGGCGATTATTTTCCAAGCGGCAATGAGTGCTGGAGCAACTGAAGAACAAGTGGCGTCATGGTTTTGGGCGTTGGGAATTGGCATGGGCGTAACCACAATACTGCTTTCGTTTCATTACAAGAAGCCTGTGGTTACAGCGTGGTCGACGCCTGGAGCGGCGTTGTTAATCACATCTCTTGAAGGGCTGACAATGAATCAGGCAGTAGCCGTGTTTTTGTTCAGTTCGATGTTGATCACGTTAGTTGGATTAGCGGGGATATTTGAGAAAGTCCTAAAACAGATCCCAACATCGATTGCCTCTGCGATGCTCGCGGGGATTCTATTGCAATTCGGTTTGGGTTTGTTCACGTCGCTAATGGAAGAGGCACAAGTCGTAGCGGTCATGCTCGCTGTATTTATTCTGGCGAAAGCGCGGTTAGGAAATTTACTGATCCCAAGCATTTTCATTATCGCACTGGTTATGTGTGTGGGTTTTGGCAAACTCGATGTTAGTCAGGTGACTATGGGATTAACGACCCCAGTGTTCATCACGCCCGATTTTGAGTTCTTTTCGTTGTTCAGTGTAGGTATCCCATTGTTTATAGTGACGATGGCTTCACAGAACTTACCGGGATTTGCGGTTCTAAAAGCGAACGGATACCAGGTCGATTCATCGAAGATCATTACCACCACTGGGGTGACAGGTTTGATCTTCGCGCCGTTTGGTGGCTTTGCGTATAACCTTGCTGCGATTACGGGCGCTATTTGCATGGGCCCGAATGCGGATGGCAATCCAAAGACACGTTACATGGCGGGGATCTGTATGGGCGGGTTTTACTTGTTAGCTGGCGTGATGGGGATGTCATTTGTGTCGCTGTTTAGCGCTGTGCCCTCCGAGATTGTCATTGCGGTTGCTGGCTTAGCGGTGATGCCGACCTTGATGAATTGCCTTGCGGTATCAATGGCAGACAGTCATTACCGAGAACCCGCACTGCTTACTTTCTTATTCACTGCTTCTGGCACCAATTTATTGGGGATCGGCAGTGCATTTTGGGGTCTGTGTATTGGGTTGTTTTGTTGCTGGTTACACAATTACAAAGCTAAGTCGCGTGGAGCAAACAAGACTTCGCAAACTTCGTCGGAATGAAATGACTCAAGATTATGATTGGGTTCGTTGTGAATTAGAAACACCAGCAAGCTGTTTGAGTAGTAAGCCCAGTCATACTCGTGACTGGGCTTACTTACAAAGGAATAAAGTTACCTAACTTCGTATCTCAGTAGCACTTCATTATCGAGAACGACATTTGTCGACCAGATAAAGCTTGCGCCTGCACCACTGAATTTTTCGATAAAGTTCATGTACGCTTTTTTATTGTTCACGCCAATATCGTCCTCTGAATATACCGATGCTAGAGGCCAAGATGTTGAATCGAACTCTTGGTTCATCCAGTTGGTTGGTGTTTCCCAATGAGCGGCGTAGGCATCTTGACCGTGGTCAGTTCCTTCCGTGGTGCAGCTTTCAGAAAGACGCTTCCCGTCCACTTCACTCAAACAAGTCAGGTCATAAATCGGTGAGGTATAAAAGGTTTGTGCTTGCCATTCTGGTCCTGTCACGGTTCCGTCACTAAAGCTCGCGATAAAGCCACCATCGCCAGCGTGGTATGCCTTTCCGCGGTTATCTTCGCTGCCAAGGCCTAGGTTTTCTTCCCAATCAATCACTTTCACGGCAATCGTGTAAGGCTTCTTCACCTTAAATTTGACGATGTTTGAGTTAAACGGTGTGAAAGGAACGGTGTCTACCGCGATTAACTTGCCGTTGATATAAAGTTCGAAATAGTTATCGGCAAAAATATAGCCTGTTATTTCCTCACCGTCTTGATCCACTATCGCTACAGGTACAGAGCTTTGATCGACTTCGGCTAGGCTGCTTGGTGTGGTGTTTGAGCACTCTTCATAAAGATCAAAGGCTTTTGGCCCTGTCGCAAAGTTGTTCTTGGCTGGAACCGTCCAAACCTTTCCTTCTGAGTCCGTAATTTCCCCAACGCCCGCCACTCGGCTACGTCCGTTTGCACACTCAAAGAGATTCGATTCAACGGTGGTCGCCACACCCTGAGTAATACTCGCTGAGCCTTGGTAATCACTGATGTTGCTGACCGAAGGCGTATCTGATGATGGTGAGCAGCCTGTAGCGAGCAAAGCAACCGATGAAAGGGCAAGGGCTTGATATTTTTTGATGATCATTGATTGGGTATCCTAAATGGGTGATTTAAATAAGCGTGGTTCAAAATAAGCCAAGTGCAAGTAAGTTAATTGAAAACAAAGCTATTTCAAACAAATCCGAGCTAAGTAGCTAAGTAGCTAAGTAGCTAAGTAGCTAAGTAGTTAAGTAAGCCGTGAACTCATAGCTGATAGCTGGAACGACGAAACTAAGCAAGAGCCAAAGCAATTGTGAGGTACCACGCTTATTATTTGATGAGGCATATATTACCCGTACAAATGTAAACAAGCGTAAAGCTGAGTAAGCATGCGCAAAACAGCGCTTTTATAGGATGATCACATCAGCTTGCGCGGAGCTTGAAAAAATACTTAGAACGAAGCGGTTTCAGGTTGTGATTGAGATAGTATTTTGCTACAAAACGCGCATAATCTCGCTATACAACATTTAAAGAAGAATTTACCTATGACTACCTTTCAATACTACTTTCACCAACTGCCTTGCTTCGACTGTAAAAAAACGACAGTAAGTACTGATCTTGGTTGGTTAACGCCTGCGATGAAAGACGATGCTATCGCACAAGTGACAGCGACACTTGCACAAGGCGAGGTTACTCCTGATCTTTCAGCGGACGTGGTTTGTACGAAAGATGAAGCGCGTGAGTATTTACTACTGAACTTCTTCGGTTATTCAGAAGAAGAGCTAGCAAGCGGAATCGAAGCGGATGATGAAAAAGAAGTGGTAGACGAAATCGCAGAGCTAGTAGAAGAAGGTAAAGACACCATCACCTTCGAACATGAGATTGCTCTTCAGTGCTGTGCAGACTGCGATGTTGAAGACGAGTCAAACTAAGCTCTTGTATTAAGAGTATTAAACTAAGTACTCTTATTAAGGTTCATCATGAAGCTATGATGTTCTAATGATGAAAGGCGTTAGCGAATTGAGTTCGCTAACGCCTTTTTTGTCTCTCTGTTTCTTATCTTTAAGCGGCATTCAATCTTAAGATGTTGTGCTTTCTATGATGCCTTGTTTGCTCAGTTGCGAAAGGATCTCAGCGGTCTTCTCTCTGAATAAATCTCTCAGTAGACGCACAGTCGGGGTGATGGATTGACGACTTGGACACACTAACCACAGCTCGGTAGGGGTCGGCTTAAACTCAGGCATAACTTTAACCACTTCGCCTGAAAGCAGATGAGGTGACATGTCTAAACAAGATTTTATTGCCACTCCTTTACCCGCGATACACCAACGTCTTACAAGGTCTGCGTCGTTCGAAGCGCGATTTCCTTTTAGTTTCACTTTATGATCTTGAGTACCATCGTTAAACACCCACTCGTCTTGCAACATGTCATGGAGTTGGTAAAGCAAACCATTGTGCTGCGCTAAGTCACTCGGGTGTTTTGGTGTTCCCATTTCAGCCAAGTAGTCAGGAGCCGCACACAATATCCTCGGCACATCGCATATCTTAAAACCATACATATTGGCATCGGTCGGGGAGCCGTAACGCAGCGCCATATCGACGGAATCTCGGTAGAAGTCGATATTGCTATCGCTGATGCTAGTACGAAGCGTCGCCTTTGGGTATTCAAGCAAGAACTCATCTAACCAAGGTGTGATTAGGTTGCGTCCTAGATCCGATGAAAGCGCAATTCGAATTTCACCATCAAGAATCCCGAGCTCTTCGCGCATGTTGAGCTTCGCTTGCTCCAACATCTTTAAGGCTTGTTCGCATTCCGGTAAATAACGCTCGCCAGCTGAAGAGAGCCTTAGGTGGCGCGTGGTTCTTACAAATAACTCCGCACCTAGTGCCGCTTCAACACGTTTTACCGCTGCACTTGCTGTGGCAGTGCGCATATCAAGGTTGGTGGCTGCAGCGGTGATACTGCGAAACTCCGCCACTTTCAAAATGACCTGTAAGTCTTCAAGAAGCATATTATCTACCTGTATTGAATTATGTTCTAAACATGGCGTTGGGATATTTCCCCATCACAATCTGCAAATGGGTTATCTCTACTTATCGCTTCTAAGTTAGCTTCAAACACTTAATTGTCAAAACTAATTTGATAATAATTCAAATGTGAGGCTGTTTTAAATTAGTAATTTTCTCACTATCATTTTCCCATATCGACAACGTAGCGCAGTACGCACTGTATGGACGAAGCCTACGATCTAGGGGGATAAGATGACTAAGAAAATCACAATGGGTGTAACGGATTTGTCGTTCCACCTTACGACCGCATCGTTGGTTGCCAATGTATTGAAAGCCATGGGTTTTGAGGTAGAGCGTATTTTCTCTCCCCATCAGGAGAACTTTGAAAAGCTGAAAACAGGCCAAGTGGATATGCTTTCTTCTGCGTGGCTGCCATCAAGTCACGGTATCTACAAAGCGGGCGTTGAAGAAGTTGAGCCACTTATCAAGCTTGGGCTTCATTATGAACCTTATGCTTTGTGGGGCGTACCAGACTATGTGCCTGAAGAAGCGGTTTCTGAAGTCTCTGATTTATTAAAAGCCGAAGTGGTCGAGAAAATGAACTCGACCATTCAAGGTATCAACCCTGGCGCTGGCATCACACGTTTCTCTATCCAGATGATGAAAGATTATGGCCTGAGCGATGCCGGCTACCAGTTCTTTCCTGGCAGTGAAGATGATTGTTTCAATGCCTTTGAAAGTGCGGTCGCAAACAAAGAGTGGGTGGTAGTGCCACTGTGGAAACCTCAGTTTTTGCACTATCGCTACGATATTCGTGAGCTCAAAGAGCCAAAAGGCCTACTCGGAATTGTTGATAGAGCAGTGCTTCTTTTAAGAGACGACAAGAAGCATCTGTTCAGCGAACAACAGATTCAGAAGTTGGATTCCCTGCGCTTCTCGAACGACATCATCGCAGAGCTGGATTACAAAGTTTGCCGTGAAGGTAAACCACAAGATCAAGTCACACATGATTGGTTGATTGAGAAAGGCCTGATTTAACCTCTAAGCCGTTGGTAGTGCAGTTAGATGTCTGCATTACCCAGATAACGGCAATACAATTATCAAAAATTATTTGAGAATTATTCAAATATTAGGCGGTTTATCTAGAGTGAGAATTGACTAAGATTAACTCGTCTAATTCAAGGAGAAAGCACTATGTCAGTACCATCAAAAATGAAAGCTATCGGATTTACTCAATCACTTGCGATTACAGAGCAAGACAGTTTATTTGAGTTTGAAACGAGTCTGCCAGAACTAAAAAATAATGACTTGCTGGTAAAAGTGAGCGCGACTTCTATTAACCCTGCTGACGCAAAAATTCGTATTCGTAGTGCCAAAGACAAAACACTCGAACAACCAAAAGTGTTGGGCTATGACGCAGTCGGTGAAGTTGTTGGCAAAGGTGCTGACGTTGAAGGCTTCGAAGTCGGTGACCGTGTGTACTATGCAGGTGACGTAACTCGTATGGGCGCTAATGCCGAATACCAAGCTGTGGACTACCGTATTACCGCTAAAGCGCCGAAGAGCCTTTCTGATGAAGCTGCAGCCGTTATACCACTAGCAACGCTTACGGCTTGGGAAGCATTGTTTGACCGCTTGCGTGTTCGTCCTGAAGAGAAAAAGTCTATCCTGATCATTGGTGGAGCAGGCGGTGTTGGTTCAATTACGATTCAACTGGCTAAGCAACTGACCAACCTAAATGTTATCGCAACAGCTTCAAGACCCGAAACTGAAAAGTGGGTAAGGGATATGGGGGCGGATTATGTGGTGAACCACCGTAACCTTGTTGAGTCTGTCCGAGAGCAAGGCATTCAACATGTCGACTACATCTTCAATGTTGCTGATACAAAAGGGCACTGGGATGCGATGGTTGAGTTGATCGCACCGCAAGGCATGATCAGTTCGATTGTTGAATTTGATGGTGGTATTGACTTATCAGCGCTGCAAGGAAAATCAGCAGGCTTTGTTTGGGAGCTGATGTTCACGCGTTCATTGTTTAACACCGAAGATATCCAGAAGCAGCAAGACATCCTATTCCAAGCCGCGAATCTGATTGATTCGGGCCGTATTAAAACGACTCTAACCACGACCCTAAATGGCTTTAGTGTGGATACAATCAAAGATGCACACCAACGCATTGAGAGCAGTGCCTCGATTGGTAAAACTGCCATCAAATACTAATTGCCGATGTTTTAATCCGTCGTTGTTTTGAGTCGTTGACGGTTTAAATAGAAGAAGCCCCTGATATCTGATTGCTAGTCAAAAGGTTTCAGGGGCTTTTGTTTGTTTTCAGTTTAGTCAGCTTCTGGTGATGTGATAGGTTTCGATGTTCTGAAGTGAAGCTGTATTAGGTCTAGCTCAAAAGGCGAGGGCTGTTTGTCCGCAATCAAAAAAACTATTTGTTTGATGTCTCGTGCCTTAAGTTCCGGCGCATCGCTCAGTAGCCGACCTCTGAACACCGCTTGAAAATCATTGAAGTGGAACACCTTGTTAAGCCGCACTCCCTTTATCGTATCGAAATCGTGTTTGTATTGAACTCGATTACCATCTTTCGATGTTGTGAGCCTCAGTTGGTAGGTGCGACCATCACCAACGAAAACTAGCTCTGCGCTATCTATTTCATGGGCTGGTGATTCAATGGAGCGCTTTACAGAACTGAAACCACCATTGTTTTCTAACGATAGCTCGCCCCTAAATCGACTCATATCATCAAGATAAATGAGCCCGCCCGTTGAGATGCCACCCATTACATCGTCGTTGGTCGCTGTCCAATTCTTGTGTTCGTTCGGTTGTATAAAATCAATCATACCTATGCCTGCTACAGATACTTGAGACCATAAAAAGGAGAGGCTGAGTACTAGCCAAAAAGGGTGTCTTCGCTTAAGCAATGAAGCCGTTTCGTTCATGATTGTCTCCGTTAGCCGTTAGCCGTTAGTCTGTTCGCGTTTTATGGAGAAGGTTCAGTGGCAAGCATACCCATACAATGCTCAATAAATTCAGAGTAATTTGAAGCGTTGTCGTACTCAATTTTTAGCGAACCGTGAAACATCAGCGTCACCGTGACGTCTTTATAGCTTAGCCAACAGGTGTAACCGTCGTAATCATGCCAAGCCGTCATTTCGCCAACTAGATATTTGTTGTCCCGTTGCTCACCGGAAGAGCGAATAAACTCAAATACTCTGAGAAATTCAATAATGGTGATTCTGTTGTCCATGTTTTGCTCCCGCTGAGTAGTTATTGGTAATAGGCTGAATATTGGTATCTAAATTTGTTACTGTTTGATTGCTGTCCCTACGGCTTGCCTTTGTGTTCCGATCACTGAAAGTGATCTTATCTTCTCGATAAACCTCTGTTTTCTAATATTTTCATCGTCATTCCATACATCCGATTAATCCAGAGCGAAGCGTGCGTAACAAACTCGAATAACAACGTTAACCCTCAAGATAAAGACGAGCTTAATTTGCGTTTATGGTGGTTAATTAAAATTAGAGTCGATAGGATAAATAGCATCGGAGCCTTGTTATTGGCTGAAATGGAATCTACAGAAAGTGCGTGTCAACATGATAGAAAAACTGAAAAAGGAATGGTTTCTTGTAGGGATGGTGGTGGCTATGGTCGTTGCTGTTTTTACGCCGGATTGGGGCAAATCGGGTGGGGTACTTCATCTCGATACGGTGACTGTTCTCGGCATCGCTTTGGTGTTTTTCTTACACGGTTTGGGTTTGTCTCCCAAAGCCATTCTTGAGGGGCTTTCGAATTGGAAGCTGCATGTTTTTGTACAAAGCGCGACATTCTTAGTTTACCCACTGCTTTGGGTGATATTCGGGCAAGGCTTTGTCGCTTATATGCCAGCAGCTCTGGCCTTTGGTTTCTGTTACCTCTTCGTATTACCGAGTACGATTTCGTCTTCGGTCGCGATGACGGTGATTGGAAAAGGAAACCTACCGGGTGCGATATTCAATGCATCACTTTCTAGTATTTTAGGCGTGTTCATTACGCCTCTACTGATCCAGCTCTTTATGGGGTTGGAAGGTGCAGAGCTAAACCTGATGGAATCGGTGATCTCTATATCTAAAATGCTGCTATTGCCAATGATTGTCGGCCAGTTGATGCGCCCGTTACTTTTTGAATGGACTCAGAAACACAAGTCAGTGGTCAATAAGTTAGATAAATACGTGATACTTCTGATTGTCTACAGTGCTTTCTGTGACTCTATTGAACACGGTATTTGGAGCGACTTTTCACCAATGCTGTTGTTGCTGTCAGCGGTGATTTGTTTAGTGGTATTGATGGTGATGGTACACGGCATTCAATGGAGTGCCCGAAAGGTTGGATTCAATCATCAAGATGAAGTCGCGGCAGTATTCTGTGGTACTAAGAAGACCTTAGCGGCAGGTATTCCTATGGCTAAGGTGATCTTTGCTCACAACCCTAATCTAGGGATGATATTACTGCCAATCATGCTTTATCACCCGATTCAGATCTTTTACTGTGCAGTGCTAGCCAACCGTTACGCCAAGGTTGATACACAATCTAGTTAAACTTGTTTGTTGTTACAAGTACAACAGAAAAACGCCTTTCACTTCGCTGTGAAAGGCGTTTGTATTTGAATCTACTTCACTTTAACTAGAGTGCTTGAATCTGTATGAGCAAATGCGTTGTCGTAGATCTCTAAGCCTGTTGTTTGAGAGTACGTCAGCGTATCGTCTGAAATGCTAATGTTCATCGTGAAGCCTGTGGTGGTTGCGTTGTCCGTCATGTATTCAGACTCAGCGATGCCACGCTTTGACGCAACTAACGTCATTGTATCGCCAGCAGGGCCTTCTGCGGTGACACATGTGGTACGTGGTACACAGTAAGAGTTGTAGACGATCTGATTTTTTTGATCGTAGATGAAGTAGCCACGTTGATCGTGGAATTTAGAGTCGTCGGCCTTTCTGAATACTTCTTGTTTGTAGTACAGAGCAACCAGATATTGATCGCTGGCGTTGGTTGCATCTGCCGCAACCTCAAACGTCATTACTTCATAAAATGGTGTGACCGCGGGGCCACCTTTGCCCACTTCTGTGCCTTCTTGACCTGGAGAAATATCAACGCCGCCAGTTTCGACTGATTTCCATGTGCCGACTAACTTTGCGAGTGGACCAAAATCCATACCATTGATTGTGCTGTGGTCGGCTACTGCTGGAGCCGAGATTACCGCTGCGATACCAAGTGCTAATAATTTTTTCACTTTAACTTCCTTTTTATTAATTATCTGACCCCAATAAAAATAAGGTTATTGTGAAACCAGTTTATTAACCCAGATCAGTGTTGTTGGCTAATATGAAATCGAATTGTAACTTGATGTATCAGTCAGTAAGGGGATATTAATGCGGCTAAATATTGAACGAATAGCTGTGATTTGTTCATCGAGGTTTAATTCAAAATTGCATTAGTCTGAGCCTTATTAATTTTGCTATTACACATTTCAAATTCTCATGTATGATGTGCGCCCATAATTGTATGACAAATGTGTAATCTTACTTCTGTATGAATAAAGCTGTTAACCACGCCATTTTGCTTTTGGTGCTCGCAAACCTACTTGCGTCTTTTTCAGACGTATCATTGAAGATACTGAATGGCGAAGTCCCTACGTTCCAGTACGTGTTTATCCGTCAGCTATTGAGCGTGATCTTGTTGCTTCCATTTTGGTTAAAGTTACCGAGAGAGACGCGTATGAAAGGCGGTTGCCGAATCAACTTCTTAAGGGCTCAATTTATCTTAGTGGGGAGTGGCTGCGCGATGATCGCCATTACACACCTTACTTTGGCGACAGCAAACGCGATGTTCTACGTTGGACCAATCCTTATGCTGCCTTTGTCGATCGTGCTGTTGAAAGAAAGGCCGACATCTTCAAAAGTGATCGCGACCCTGATTGGTTTTGTGGGCGTATTAATCGTGTTACGCCCTGAACAATTTCATTGGGCGGCGATTGCTGGGCTAGGCAGTGCGCTTGCGATGGGCGTGGGTAATATCTTGATTAAACGCTTGAATGCAGAGCAACACATCATCTCAACTCTGTTCTGGACCAGCATTATGACTCTGCCACTTGCACTGGCATTAGCGCTGCCAACTTGGTCTGCGCTCGAATGGCGTCATGTTGGTTGGATCATGGCAATCAACTTGTTCGTACTTGGATACCATGCGCTTGTGGTGGTGGCTTACAAAAAAGCACCGGCCAACCAGATTGCGCTCGCCGAATATTCTGGGTTGGTGTTCGTAACATTGTTTGGTGTTATGTGGTTCGATGAGATTCCAGACATCCTGACGCTGGTGGGCATTAGTCTCATCGTTATTCCAATGATGCCGATTAAATGGAAGAAGGTTTTCAAGTGGAGAGACCGAGCCGCTTTAGAAGTTGAGGTTACTCCGCCTAAACCATAGCGGCTTGTCTCTCAGTCATTCTGGATTCCAAATAAACCACATCAGGGAAGGTCGTCTAAACTTAGGGTTTGTATCGCTTCAAAATACGACAATTTGGGCTCTAAAAACGTTCTCGAAATAAATGCAAATTAGTGCTTTACCTCAACTTAACTTGAGGTATTAGGATATGCAACGTTGCTTACGAGAATACTTTAAGGAGAGATGAATGATCCAACTTGAACATGTGAATTTAGTGGTAAAAGACATCCCAGAAATGCTGGTTTTCTATAAAGCGGCGTTCCCTCATTGGTATGTCCGTGACGAGGGAAAAGGGGAGTGGTCAGGTAAGCCACGTAACTGGCTGCATTTTGGCGACGAGTACCAATACATAGCAATAAGTGATCACGGTGAAGGTGAAAATAGAGATTTGGCTGGGCATTCTGTTGGTCTCGCACACTTCGCTTATGTGACCAATAATATCGAAAGTGTCACTCAACGCCTTGTTGATGCGGGCTTTCCAATTGCCAAACCCGGTGCCGAAGAACCTTATCGAAAAAATGTCTACTTTGTGGATCCTGCAGGCTTTGAAATCGAGTTTGTTGAGTATTTGAGTGATGATCCTAAGTTACGAAATGCCACGAGTTAGTTACGTAATACGCCGCTTTATTAAAGTTGGTTAGCGGCATGAAAACACGTTAGAGAACATTTATAGAAAAGGGCATTGTGGAATAATCCGCAATGCCCTTTTTAGGTCTATGCAATAGCTGATTATTTAGCTGATGTTTAGCTCAGTTGTTGGGTTGTTTATTTAGCCTTAAAAGGCACCAACAGTTGTTTGCCAAACACATTAATCAGCGCGCCAGTCACAATCAGGCCACCGCCTAGATAAGTCCAAACCGATGGAATTTCATTAAAGATCCACACGCCTAACAGTGCCGAGAAGACAATCTGGACGTATGAGTAAGCCGAAGCTTTACCCGCCGCTTGAGTCTGCATCGCTTTGGTCAAACCGTATTGGCCTATCTGAGTGAAAATACCGACTAACACGAGCATCACGGTTAAGAATAGACTTGGCCATACAAAGTCGTTCCAAATAAGGACTGTCGATATTGGCAGAGCAACCAGTGGGAAGTAGAAGATGATGACAGAGCTGTCTTCCGTCTGGCTCAGCTTTCTCACAATCACATAAGCAATTGAGCTACCAAACGCACCACATAACGCCACCATAATGCTGAATAGCGGTAACTCGCTGCTCGCGCCGCTGTTCATGCTTGGTTGAACCATCACCAATAATCCCGCTAGGCAGAATGCAATGCAGATCATGGTCGATTTCTGGACGCGTTCTTTCAGGAACAACACACCGAGCAACGCGGTAAAGACCGGATGTACGTATTGTAGAATGGTCGCTTCTGCTAACGGAAGAGTGGTTACAGCGTAGTAAACACACATCAGTGCTGCAGTACCTACTGCGCCACGAACAAACAACAAAGGTTTGTTATTACCCCAGATCGAAATGCCTTTTCGTTTTACGTCGATGTAGCTGATGATCAAAGACACCAAAGCCCTTGCTGCAACGATTTCGAATACAGGAATGCCATAATTGCTGATGTATTTCACACAAGCTGACATCAGTGCGAATCCAAAAGCGGAGAGGATCATGAATCGAACCCCAACAGGGATTTGTGAAAAAGAGAAAGAAGACATAAAAATATCAATCGGTTGAGGGAACAGGAATCATAACTTAGTTTAGAAGAGCCGACCAAAGTCTTTGTCCTGTTCTATTACACCAAACCATTGATATTGCTGTGCGAGTACTTTCAGCAACTCGATCTCTTTTGTTGTCTCTTCTCTAAGCCATTCAATAAGGTCGTTGATGATAGGCGTGTGACTACGCTGGTGCATGAAGTAAGTCCAAGCACTGTGTTGGATTTTTGCATTTCTAGGGCAGTACAAGAAGCCTCGTTGGAGATCTTGTTGAACTAACAACAGATCCGTGACCGTAACCCCTTCACCGGATAGACAGGCACTGAGCGCCATATCTAAAGACAAGAAGCTGGTATTTCTGACAGGTTTCTTTGGTGGGAATTCAACATCGGCCAGCCACACTTTCCAGTCGTGATGATCTAAGGTTGGATGCAGCCTTGGCAAGGTTAAGATTGAATCAAGGTCGGTGTCTTTGGTGGTTAAACTAGTAGAGCAAACCGGCGCCATGAACTCTTCACGCAAGAAGGTAATGTCAGGTGCCTTGTCATAGCGTTTTTTGAAACGCGTGTGGAAGATCAGTAGATCATACTCACTACTATTAATCGATTCGTCTTCCTCAATCACAGGAACAATGACTATCTCATGATCTTGATAACGCTCGTTTAATTCCCGAACTTTGGAGATCAATACTCGCGTCGCGAAACTCAGAGTCGCTTTGATCACGATACGCTTCTGCTTGGGCTCACTCCAAGAGGCGATAACAGCTTCGATATTACCGTAGCTTTCTCGCAAAGCCACATACAAATCATGACCTTGTACCGTTAATTCTATGGCTCGATGCTTACGAATAACCAGTGATGCGTTTAACTCATCTTCAAGCTGTTTGATCTGTCGGCTGATCGCACTTTGTGTCACATGCAGCTCTTCGGCAGCCAGCGTAAAGCTCATCAGCCTTGCGGCAGCTTCAAAGGCTTTTAAGCCATTATGTGATGATGGCAAGCTAGGATATGGGGTCATAATTCGTTCGCATGAGTTTATGGAATGTTAGAGTCGCAAATTTATCAATTGAACGCTAGCCTCATCGATCGTATTTTGGGCGAAATTACCTGAGGCGCTCATGAAAAAAATACTCACTCTTGCATTCCCTTTGATCATTTCACAGCTGATCTCTATGGCTTTAGTCCTTACTGATGTTTGGATGATGTCGCGTATCAGTGTGTCAGCCCTTGCGGCTGGTGGCTTAGGTGCCTCAATCTACTTTTTCATCTTCATTATTGCGAGCAGCACCGTGGGTTGTGTCGCGAACTTGATTGCGATTGCTTATGGTCAGCGCGTAGCTCGCCCTGAGTTTGGTAATACTCAAATCAGATTGGCTGTGAAAGGCGCAACCATGTTGGCATTCGTGCTCAGCGTGACCTTAATGGCCAGCTTCTGGTTTGCTCCGTTGGTATTAGAAGCAGCCAAACAGCCACCAGAAGTGATCACTTTAGCCATGGAATATGTCCATGCTTTGAAGTGGGTAATGTTGCCTTCGCTTATCTTGTTGGTACTTCGTGGCTTAACCAGTGCGTTTGGCAACGTGCGCTCCATTCTTGTGATGTCGATTATCACCGTAATTCTGAATGTGCCAGTGAGCTACTTTCTCACCTTCCAATTAGACATGGGCTTAACAGGTTTAGGGCTTGGTACGGCTATCGCGGCATTTATCGTGATGGTTGGATATACGGTTTGGGTATTTAAGCGTGACGAGTTTAAGCAGTTCGCCCCTTGGCTAAATACAGAAGAGTATTCAATCAAGTTGATGAGCCCATTGTTGTTGATGGGTCTACCTATCGGCTTGGCTGCTTTACTTGAGCATGGCTTGATTTACGGTGGCACCTTGATGGCGGGCACGATCGGTATTGCTTCGTTAGCCTTGCACCAAATCTTGCTGCAATGTTTAAGCTTTACTTGGAACTTCAACTTCGGTTTCTCGCAAGCTGCCGCAATTTTAGTAGGCCGTGATTATGGCGCGGGCAACTACGAAGGCATCAAAAGAACCTCGATTCAAAGCTTTATATTGGTGTCGGTGTTGAGTGTGGCGTTGTCGGCCGTGTTCATTATATGGCCTGAGATGATTGCTTCTATCTTCAAGTTAGACGATGGCACGGGTGCAATGACTTCACTACTGGCTTCTGTGATTTGGGTCGTTGCTTTGTGCTTTATTGTTGATGCTTGGCAGCTACTGGCGATTAACCTGCTAAGAGGCATGAAGATTGTCTCTATGCCAACCGTGATGACTGCCATCGGTTACTGGGTATTTGGCTTGCCTGCGGCTTGGTATTTGATGCCTAAGTTCGAATTGGCAGGGATTTGGGGCGGAATCGGTGTTGGCTTAGGCGTGACAGGTATTCTGCTGCTTATCCAATTGATGCGTGTCATTCAAAAGAACAACCAATCTCCAGATTTGTCGAATCATGCTTATACGTGATTTGCTTGTGATGCTCGCCTTTACCATGGAACCTTGAACGATAAACGTTGTATTGCTGACCGAGAACTATCAATTACCAACAATGACCTATAAGCCCTAAATTGCGTACTTCGTAATTTAGACCTTGGTCTTACAGAAACCGAGCTAAAAGGTGACTAGAATGATTTGAGTTGCTCACCGTTTTATCAAGGAATACACAAATGGAAGTTGGATTGTTCTGGGCTGAAAAAGGAATGTTAGTGCTTGGCGCACTGTTTGTTTTGACGAGCATGATGCAGTACGGAAGACGCAGTAGCGATTGGAAAGGCGTGATTACGATGTTCTACAAGCGTATCCCAATGAACATCGCCGAATACAAATGGTATCGCCTGGGGATCGCGTTGTTGGTATTTGCTGTGATCATACGTTTCGCATTACTGATTTTATGGCCTTCATATCAGTTCTAGTTCTCTTGCATTAGCTTTGTGGGATAGCTCTCTATCATGGCTACATAAAGCCGTTCAATGAATGAGTCAGTCGAGCCTTAATAAACCCGCTTGTTAAGGCTGCTGTTAAATATAATAGTGCTATTACTCAACAGCAAGGATTGGCTATTACCTTTGTAGCATATTGTTTTTCATGAAGAATAATGCGAAATAATAGCTTACCCACCTGTTTCATCATTCTTACTAATAATCTGCACATAAATCCATTCACCCCGTACCTGATACCATAATGTTCTGTTACACTCGGTCGAATTAGCTTTAATTTGTCAGTGGTGCATTTATGTCGTTCCCAGTTCTTATATGTGATGATTCTGCGTTAGCAAGGAAGCAGATGGCTCGGTCACTGCCTAGTTCTCTAAATGCAGATATAACTTTTGCTGTTCATGGGCTTAATGCACTTGAAGAGCTCGCTAAAAACCAATTCAAATTGATGTTCCTCGACCTAACCATGCCGGAATTAGACGGCTATGGCACATTGGAAGAGATGCAACGTTTAGGCGATACCACGCCAGTTGTCGTTGTTTCTGGTGACATACAACCAAAAGCACAACAGAAGGTGCTGGATCTTGGCGCCAAAGCATTTTTGCAAAAGCCGATCGATAAAGAAGCGCTAAAAGCCATTTTACGTGAGCATGTCGAGCCGCCAAAACAACCTCAAATCATTACCCCAACCGCTTTAGAACTGCCAATACTTCGCAGACGCGATATCTATATGGAAGTCGCGAACGTAGCGATAGGCCGTGCCGCTGATGCACTGGCTCGTCACTTTAATGTGTTTGTTCACCTACCGCTGCCGAACGTTAACATCTTCGAAGTGAGTGAATTGCACATGGCACTTCGTGACCTAGCGGATAACGACCAAGTGTCGGGTGTTTGCCAAGGCTTTAGTGGAGAAGGCATTGCAGGTGAAGCGCTAGTTTTGTTGAGTGATTCCAGTGTGAGCGATCTTAAGAAGCTCATGAAGGTGCCAACAGAAAGCGAGCAGCTAGAAGAATTAGAGTTGTTGATGGATGTATCGAACATCTTAGTCGGCTCTTTCTTGAATGGGTTAGGGGAGCAATCAGAAGTTCGTTTCTTTCAGAGCTCTCCTGTGCTGCTAGGTCAACACATCTCGATTGATTCGGTGATTGAAAATACCAGCGGCTCATTTAAAAAGACCATGACGTTCGAAGTCAGCTACAACATCGACGGCACGTCCATCCGTTGTGACCTTCTATTTATGTTTGTTGATGAGTCTCTGCCTCTTCTAGATAACAAATTGGCCTACCTAATGGAGGAGTTTTAATATGTTGAATCTTCCTGCTGAGTTTGAACAGTTCCACTGGATGGTAGACATGGTTCAAAACGTCGATATGGGGCTGGTGGTCATTAACCGTGACTTTCAGGTACAAGTTTGGAATGGCTTCATGACGCACCATAGCGGTAAGCAATCGCATGATGCGATCGGTAAGTCGATCTTTGAACTGTTCCCTGAAATCCCAGAAGAGTGGTTTAGGCTCAAAACCAAGCCAGTCTATGACCTAGGTTGCCGTAGCTTCATTACATGGCAACAAAGGCCTTATCTGTTTAAGTGTCGTAACGTTAGGCCAGTAACCCAACAAGCTGATTTCATGTATCAGAACGTGACGCTGAACCCGATGCGCTCACCAACAGGGCAAGTGACCTCATTGTTCTTGTCTATTCAAGATGCAACTGCAGAAGCGTTAGTCTCTCAAAAGAACTAGATTGCTCTATTCGCCAAACAACGCATTCCAATACGCGCATTAGCATCAGTCTAATCAGCGAATAAAAATGGCTAAGGTTAATTACCTGAGCCATTTTTTTGCTTTCTATTCTTCAAATCTTATCTTTTCCCCAGTTTTTCACGTCAACCAATCCTCTTTTTCTGAGCGCTTTGCAGAGTCTTCTAGGTTACATGAACGAAAGGGCGCCGACGAAACGTGCTTTTGGAACCGTAATGCTACGGGTTAATAGAAATTGGATTTATAAAGTACAAGCTTGAAAGCTTCATTTAATGGAGTGCGAGGGCTCGACTCTCAAACCCAAGTGAATATTGGTCTCTAGATTGAGTCCTTTTCACTCTACTTTTCTAAGTGACCGCAAAACAGAAACGTCACGAGATTAGCCAATTTGGTCAAAAACAGATAAAAATTGGAAAATAATCGAATTTATTTAAGAAAAAAGGCATTTTTTTGTTGGAGAAAAGTGTGGTTTTTATGTAATTTCGAGGCACTTTCTTCACATATTTGCTTTGAGAGGGTGATATTACGTGAAATATGAAGGAAAACGATTGCGCAATAAACCAACAGCTTTTGCGTGAATGGTTCGCTAAGTTATTAATTAATAAGAATTTAGTTGGGAAGTGTAACTGAGGAAGTTTTAGCGGATATGGAATCTTTGAGAGGATAGCATAAAAAAAAGTGAAATATCAGACTTGCTGTTACTAAATCACGACCTATAATGCTGAAAACCGGAGCGTCTGCCAACGCTCCGGTTTTTTTGTGTCCGAAGAAAAGTAAACTCGTCTGCCAACGGTTTTACTGCGCATTTCGCGAGAGACACATAATTTTATGAATCAAGGAAAACACCATGCGTATCGAACAAGAACTTAAGTTAGGTTTCAAAGATGTACTCTTCCGTCCGAAGCGTTCTACCCTTAAAAGCCGTTCTCAAGTTGAATTAACCCGCGATTTTACATTCAAGCATAGCGGTCGTCAATGGTCTGGTACTCCAGTAATTGCAGCGAACATGGATTCGGTAGCAAGCTTTGAAATGGCAGCGGCTCTAGCAGAGCACGGTGTTATGACTGCAGTACACAAGCACTACACAGTAGAGCAGTGGGCTGAGTTCGCAAAAACAGCAGACAAGAAAACGCTGAACAACGTATTTGTTTCAACAGGTACTTCTGAAGCTGAGTTTGAGAAAACTAAGCAAATCATGGCGCTTAGCGACGAATTCGTATTTATCTGTATTGATATCGCTAACGGCTACTCAGAGCACCTAGTTGAGTATGTACAAAAAGTACGTGCTGAATTCCCGACTAAAGTTATCTCTGCTGGTAACGTTGTAACGGGTGACATGGTTGAAGAGCTAATCCTAGCTGGCGCAGACATCGTTAAGGTTGGTATCGGCCCTGGTTCTGTTTGTACTACACGTGTTAAAACAGGCGTAGGTTACCCTCAACTTTCTGCAATCATCGAGTGTGGCGACGCAGCACACGGCCTTGGCGGCATGATCATCGGTGACGGTGGCTGTTCATGTGCGGGTGACGTATCTAAAGCGTTCGGCGGCGGTGCTGACTTCGTAATGCTAGGCGGCATGCTAGCAGGTCACTCTGAGTCAGGCGGCGAAGTTGTAGAGCAAGACGGTAAGCAATTCATGAAGTTCTATGGAATGTCGTCACAGTCGGCTATGGACAAGCACTCAGGTGGTGTTGCTAAGTACCGTGCTGCGGAAGGTAAAACTGTTTTACTTCCGTTCCGTGGTTCAGTTCACAACACAATTTCTGACATCCTTGGTGGTGTACGTTCAACTTGTACGTACGTAGGCGCAGCAAAGCTTAAAGAGCTAACTAAGCGTACAACTTTCATTCGTGTACAAGAACAAGAAAACAACGTATTCGGTAAAGAGTAATCTGAACGGATTCGAATAGTGTTGAAACAACCATAAATTGATATTTGCAACCATATATTGATATTTGGTACAACCATAATTTGATATTGCCTCTTCATGGTCTAGACTTAAGTAAGTTTACGACAAAATCGTGAAGAGGCAATATTATGTCTGCTCTACCTTATCAATAAAAAATGTCATAAACCCAGCGAGCATGACACCGTTCAACATTATTAGTGGGTGCGGTCTAGTGCGTAGTTGACGTGCCTGACCCGTTACTAACATCAGAACGAGTAAAAGAGTTCCACCGATAAATAACCTAAAAAAAGTAACTGTAATGGCATCAAGTTCAGATAAACGTGAAATGACCCCAATAGTTCCCATGCTAATAGCAGCAACAGTGGCGAGAATCATTATTTTTGGGGATGCGGTATTGGGCATAATTACTTCTTAGGTAGATTTTAAGTGATAATTTTCAAGGCATTATTAGCGCTATAAACAAATTGATTTCTATCAAAATAGTGAGTTCTACGTATGTGCCAACATGACTCCTGCTAGCACATCCCCCCCATGACGACGATTGCAAGTAGTTTGCCTAATCATAAATGCTCTGGTCGTTTGATAGAAAGCAAGGGAAAAGAGACAAACCATGCATAAAGGTTTGTCTCTTCTTTTACCTTACGAGTTTTCTAGACAAAGCTCATCCAATTTAGAGCTTTCAATTGTTTTATTTTCTTGATTAGCTTCACCTTCTGCAATAACACCATGATTTTCCTCAGTGATGCATTCTTTAGAAAGTCTGAAAGCTACTAGGAAACACATAAACACTACTACGGAAAGAATTAATCCAATAATCGCGTATACACCTTTGATAGAAGACATTCCGCCAGAAGCGACCAAAATGTATGCCGCAACAGTTATGATCACCCCCATAATTATTTTAATATTTCTTGGTGGCTCTTCATCAAAGTTAAGGTTCTTAACAGATAAAGTTGCAAGTACCGATGCCATCGGATCAGCCAGTGTACAGAACGAGAAGCAAATGGTTATTAGGAATACTAGTGTAACTATCGAACCCATTGGTAGTGAGCCAAGAATCTGGAATACAGTAGACTGCATACCTGACTCATTAACTGTGCCCCATACGTCAATTACTTCGTTAATTTGCAAGCTAACGGTCATGCCACCAAACACACCGATCCAAAGGATGCAGAAAAGTGACGGAACAAGAACATTAACCAGAACAAATTGACGAACTGTTCGGCCATAAGCCATACGACTTAGGAACATACCAATTACAGGAGCATATACCAAGAATTGCGCCCAGAACTGGAAGATCCAATTAGCATACCATGAGTCTTCTGGTGCCATGGTGTTCTGGGTAACTGTCTTCTGAGCCCATGTATCCATCAGGCTTCCGATTGCTTCAGCGCTGATCTTACCGATAAACATGGTATCTCCGAAAACCAGCACGTAAGCCAGCAGCGCTAAAAAGATGTAGATCGTAACTGATGCAACTCTTTTTAAACCGTTGCTCAGGCCAGAGACACAAGAAATGATGAAGAACACACCAATTAGGATAGCTGTTACTAGCCAGATAAATGGTGATTGCTCGATACCAAACGCAGCCTCAAGTCCTGCACCAATTTGCAAAAGACCAACACCCATAGAGTTCGCTACAGCGGCACACAAACAAAAAATTACTAGTACATGGACAAGTGTTTCTAACCACGGAATTCTTTTACCGAAGACAACTTCAATTAGTGAGCCAAATGAAAGGCTTTTTTTGCGATTAAATGTTACCAGTGCAAAACCAACGGCGCACAGCGTGTACATAGAGTATTGAATAAATGTCCAGTTCCACATTGCCTGAGATACGGCGAAAATCGCAGCTTCTCTTGTGAATGGTTCAACACCTGCTGCTACTGGTGGCGTCGCAAAATGATAGATAGGTTCACCCATTGCCCAGAACAGAAGTCCTGTACCAATACCACCACAAATAGTAATAGCACACCAACTAAACATGTTAAATTTTGGCTTTGCTTTATCGCCGCCAATTCTTATGTCACCATATTTACCAATTACAAAAGCGATAGCCAGAATGGGACAAGCCAATGCAATTAAACTGAAATACCAGCCTAAGTGGTCAGCGAAGTAGTAAAGTACATTATCCAAAAAAGCACCAAGTGGTTTAGTGAAAAATGCACCTGTAAGGATAAATGAGGCGAGGATTATAAATGCAGGCCAAAATGCAAATAGATTTAGCTGCGTTTTTTTAGCTTTATTAATGTTCATGTTAAACCTTTAATTAGCGGTTGTTATCTCTCTCATCTTGCTCTTCAGCAAGTCTCTGACCTGTCGGAGTGGTGCAAAGTCCACCTTTGCATGTACAGCGCAGCTCACTAGGCAATTGAGCGCCTACTCTGAACAGAGTTTCAGCGGATTCATCTAAAGGAATTAGAGGGTCGAAGCCTCCCATAATCATGTTTGCACAGACAACAGCATTAGCTACTGACATAGCATTGCGGTTTATACAAGGAACCTGAACTAATCCAGCAAGAGGGTCACAAATCGTACCCAGAATGTTTTGAGTTGCACAAGAAGCAGCCATGCAAGATTGCTCTGGAGTACCGCCCATAAGATAAACAAGTGCGCCTGAGGCCATAGCTGAAGCAGCCCCCGGCTCAACCTGACATCCATACAGTTCTGCGGAATAGTTGTGGTCTTTACTCATCACTATCCCAATAATAGATGTGACAAGCATAGCTTTAACTTTTTCATCCATTGACAGGTCTAGATGATTCGCCAGACCTAGCACTGCTCCGGGGAAGATACCAGCAGATCCGCCAGTAGGAGCGCACAATACAACTCCTTGCGCACTGCTATATTCCATCGTTGCCATACCCCAAGCAACGGCGGTATTAAGTACACCCATGTCCAGAGCGCGTTTGTCAGTTTTAACAAACTTTTCAATCTTCCCGGCTGTTGGAGTAATAATACCAGCCATATTGATATCGCCCTTTAGCGCTTCTTTTGAACTGAATTCCATCGTTTCAACAACATGTTGCATAAAATCCAGAACTTCATCCTTTGTCCATCCGCTACGCGCCATTTCATAATCGATGGCTAATTCCCATAACTCTTTACCTGTTTCTTTAGAAACATTTATCATTTCCTCAGCGCTATTAAATGGGAAGGAGCAATAACGGTTTGATGGGACGGCTAACACAGGCTTTAACGTTTTCACATCGACAACATATTCCATACTACGAATCGTTTCTAACACATCATCGTCATACGGAGAGCGACTCTTGAAGTTAATCAAAGCCCTATCATCTACTGTGGAAAGGGTAACTCCTTCGTTCAATTCGAAATTTTTTACAACAGCGTCTCTGATTTTGGAGCTCTGCTCTAGTCCAGTGTTTGTATATACCAAGAGCTCATGGCAATCTCCGACAATACCAACCTCAAAGCCATCGATTTCTAATAGTTTTACTGTTCCACCACCTGTAGAGTCAGAGTGTACGACAACTTTTTCTCCCTGATCACTTTCCAGCGTAAGGTGAGATATATTAGGTACAACCGGGGGAAATTCACTAATCTCAAAATTAACTTCGATATTAACTTTTTTTGCTTCCTCAAAAG
This sequence comes from Vibrio sp. 10N.286.48.C11, assembly GCF_041469805.1. NCBI lineage: Bacteria > Pseudomonadati > Pseudomonadota > Gammaproteobacteria > Vibrionales > Vibrionaceae > Vibrio > Vibrio sp. 10N.286.48.C11. The sequence goes on from NZ_JBFRLK010000041.1 coordinate 59,737, forward strand.
CATTTGCTAGTCTCGGATCTTCCGGGCGTCTCCCCAAAAGCCCATTGATATAACCCATATCAGACCTTTGGCCTTTATACATCAGCGTATAAGCACCATTTCTTGCAAACTCAACTGTACATCTTGTTAAGTTACCGGATAAAAGTTGTTGGCTTAGATATCCAATTCTGGATGGGCCGCAAGTGTGTGAACTTGACGGGCCAACCATAATTGGGCCAACAATATCGTTAAAAATACTTGGACTTTGCCTTTTCATTGTTACCCTCTATCGCTATAAATTTTCTTTCTGAAGAAATGAAATTTCACAAAAATGAAAATCACTCCATAGACGCAAGATAAATGCAAACCGCGCAAAACCCAAGCATAAAGCCACTTTTGATGTTAAAACTACTAGCTAACGCACATTTTCGATCAATATTCGACCGATATTTTTCATATATATAAAAATTTACTTGCATCATTATGGTTAATTTTCGCATGAGAGAAAATGGAGGGGTGGCAAAGTCGTACATTTGCGTGCTGGTGTATGAAGGCATGCGCTAGGAAATCTAAGGTCATAGTTCTCTAGTGATATGTAAATCCAGTGTCACACTTCCAGAAAAAGTGCCCTTGTTTCCAAATCAAAACTTACATGAGGGGGTTAGTAGCAATATGCAACTAAGGCTAAGTGGCTGACTCATTGCTGTCTTAGTGCTGAATCGTTTGTTATCTAGGAGGATTGATGGTAAAAAATGAAGTGTACTGAAGAAAATGCACTACGGGTTGCTTAGTTACTAAGGCCCGAATTCAACTCCGAACT
>NZ_JBFRLK010000042.1:0-3305 GCF_041469805.1 Vibrio sp. 10N.286.48.C11
AATTACGCAACAAAGCCTCTGTCTGAGGAAAGAGCATAAATGGAGTTTCATTGAACTTGGGATCGTAGAGTTCACACGCTTCAACAGCTAGTTTTTGCAGTTCTTCAAGCGTGTATTTCTCATCGTCTTCTTTTGAAAAAGAGATCATTGAATGTTCGTATAGATAGGATTGACGAGAGTTCTTAGATAGCTTTGAGTTAGCCTCAACAGACATGATAAAACTGTCTTTTAATCGTTTATATTCGTCTTTGTCGTTGACGTTCAAACAAAAGCCACAGTTTGACTCAACACCGATCAGTCTTGGGTTCTCTGGGCTGTTTAAGCCTTTCTTATCGACTGAGTTGTATCTTACTGTTCCGTGGAGTCCTCTTAATGTTTTTCCCTCATGTAATACTCTAAATACTGCCATTCTATAACCTCTTTTTTAGTATCTTTACATTGTTAGTCAAGTGCCTCTTTGCTTTGATTAATGCCATATGATTTGTTTGAAATTCTGCAATTTGTTCTTGTGATAATCTGCCTTGCTGATTAGCAATTTTTGCCAGTTGATTCAAGTTAGTAGAGAATTTTATTAGGAAATTAACTACTTTTATACAATGACCATCTTCATCAACATATACTTTTTTTACTTCTGTTCCGTTCTGGGACATGTAAGCCAAGATAGTTTCTTCAAAATTATCAAAGTCTCCAAGTTCCGGTGTTTTTCAAGGTAGTTGTCATCATTTGCTTACTTATTAAGCAGCTTCTCTTTCTGGATTTAGGTGAACGTCACCAACAGGCGCACAGTTCCTGATATCACCAGACCACCGCTCAGGCTTTCGCTGTTTTGCAGCGAGCAATACCTCTACACGACGCTTCAAGATCTCTTTATCTTTTCCATTGTGACGCTCTGAAGGCGTGACGTAATTTAGCTGACTGTGCTTGTGCTCGGTGTTGTACCAGCGTACGAAGGCTTCAACCCAACTTTGGCTACTATCGATTGTTTCAAAGCCCTTCGTTGGGCAGCTTGGCATGTACTTTACCGTGCGGAACAATGACTCAACATACGGGTTATCATCACTGACTCTTGGGCGACTATACGATGAAGTAATACCTAACTCTTCCATTTTGGCTTTGAACGTCAACGACTTCATCGGCGCACCATTATCGGAGTGAAGAACCAGAGCTTGATTGAAGCACTGCTCTCGCATCAACGTTCGTTGCAGAAGTTGTGACGCCAGCTCAGCGCATTCATGCTCATACACTTCATAACCAACAATTTTTCGACTGTAGATGTCCTCAATGACATACAGGTAATAATGTTGGCCTCGAACTTTTGAAGGTAAGTAAGTGATATCCCACGTATAGACTTGGTTTGAGTCCGTCGCTGTGTAACTGGTTGGCTTCGCTTGCTTCTGTCTGCTCCGCTGACGACCTCGCTTGTGAAGTTGCCCCTGCGTACTCAGTACTCGATAGTAGCTCGACTCAGAGGCGATATACTCACCTCTATCAAGCAGTGTCGGGACGATTTGAGTTGGAGGCAAGCTTGCAAACTCAGAGCGGTTACACACCTCGATTATCGCATCACGCTCTTCCTGCGACAGCTTGTTAGCAGGCTCAGGTCTGAGGCATATTGGCCTTTTGTCAGCTTGAACTTCACCTTGCTGATACCAGCGACGATACGTTCTCAAGTCGATTTGAACTTCATGGCAAGCTGGCTCTAAACGACACCCGCATTGCTTCGCTTCAAGGATAAGAGTCACTATGGTCTGCCTTTCATCGGTTGAGGTTAGTCGTCCTCTGGCTCTTCCCCGTAAAAGGCTCTCAGCTTTTTTCTTAGTACCAAGAGAGCGGCCGTTTCAGCGAGTGCTTTTTCTTTGAGTCGTAAATCTTTCTTCAACTCTTTGATTTCAAGTTTGTCAGCTTTAGCCTGCTTCTTTGCTTCAGCTTCCTGCTCTTTACTCGACTTAAACCCTTGCATACATTCGCTGCGCCAGCTTTGGATTTGCTCTGGAAAAAGACCTTTTTCACGACAATATTGGCTGAGTTCACTTTCTGTCATTGAGTAGGTTTCAGCGACAATGGCAAGTTTAGTTTGAGCTGACCACTGCTCTGATGAAGTGTTGCTATTTGGCACGGCGGCTCCTGAACGTCTGAGTTGCTGGCGCCAATGATACAGGGTCGCAGTGCTAATTCCTTCCTCTTCCGACACTTCTTTAACTGACATTGAATAGGGAGGTAATAGCTTCTTCAATATAGCTTCTTTTCTTTCTACTGAGATACGAGACACAATTACTCTTTATCGCCCAAACTGGTTAAATTTTAACAGTGACAACTACCCTGCCAGATAGGGGTTATTTTAATTCTTCTAAATGTGTTTTTGTTTCTGTTGAAAGTCTTAAATGTAAACTTGTTTTATTTGCTTTTCGCTTGCCTTCTTTTTTCATTTTTCACCTCGTTGTTTAATTTATTTTTTATTTCTAATTCTTCTTCATGGTTTGCATTTACCAGCATGATTATTATTTCAAGATGTTTTAATTTAGATGGTAAATATTCTTTTTCATACATAGTTTCTTTCATGTTTTTCCTCCAAATGTAATGCGGATTCTTTTAAATTAAATAGTCGATAAACCAAATGCTAATGCGGTATATACTGTTTAATTCAAATAAAGCCTTTTGCGAACATTTGCATATTTATCGTTAGATAAATCAAGTAAGTGGGTTCCCCACTTCCTACTTGCAATATAACAATATAAAAGTTAATCTCTACATTATATAAATACCATTCAACTTCTTGTTGTCAATTATCACAAAAATATTTAGAAGCCTACAAGGTGTAGATTTTCATGTAAACACCTATTGATAACATTATAAATATAAAAATCATCTGTACCGTTCTAGATGACAATGTTAAAATCCAACGTGAATATTTATAACGCACAAGGAATATTATGAGTAAAATAATTAAATTGACACTAGTCTGTGGTTTAACTAGCTTATTTTTAACTGGGTGTGGTAGCTCAACAGAAGAAGAACAAATTGCTTGGATTAACCAGTGGGAAAGTTCTACTCAATATGGTGAAGCAAACCATAGAAAAGCGCTTGAAAGCATTAAGACTTGCTACAAAGGTGCGGGGGTTAAAAGTATAACGTCTATGATGACGGATTCGCAAAACAAAGAGTTCACTGAATGCAGGTTAGATTTTGTTAAATCTCAAGCAGATGAAGATGGAATTACCTTAGAAGATGAAATCATTATATCCAACATGTATGAATTTCAATTTTAAACATGATTCAAAAGAAAAGCCCGATTTCAGATAATAACT
>NZ_JBFRLK010000043.1:0-1089 GCF_041469805.1 Vibrio sp. 10N.286.48.C11
CCCGATTTCAGATAATAACTGCGACACTCATGGGAAGGTGTAGAAGAGGAAGCCAACTGCCGAAAGTGGTACGCTCTTCTCGCCAAAGAAACAAGCAGTACTACGATGAATTATCAGCAGTTGACCGAGGGGAGAAGATATCAGATTTCTGCTCTTTTGGAACGGGGAATTTCAGTATCAGAGATTGCCAAAACAGTTAAGTGCCATCGCTCAACCATTTATCGAGAGTTGAAGCGAAGTGGTAAGAAAGAGCAATATCTACCAGACAAAGCGCACCAGCAATCAGTAGCGAAACGGCGGCAAGCCCGAAAGTATCGAATACTTCAGCCACGCATAGATTTTATAGAACTGTTGCTGTCCATTGATTGGAGTCCAGAGCAAATATCTAATGTCCTAACTCATGCTGGAGCTAAAGTGAGCCATGAGTGGATATACCGTTACGTTGCTCGCAATAAACGACAGGGCGGCAAGCTATTTCGCCACTTGCGTCAAGGGCACAAGCGGTATCGGCGAGGCAAGAAAGAGAAAGCGCCTGCTATCAAAAATGCAATTTCGATAGACGAAAGGCCTGAGATTGTTGATAACCGAGAACGTGTTGGCGACTGGGAGATTGATACTGTTTTGGGCAAGCATGGGACAGGAGCAATGGTCACTATTTTAGAGCGTAAAACGCGTTTTTATCTGACAAAGAAAGCTCCCTCAAAGTCAGCGAAAGATGTGACGAAAGCGACCATAGACATGCTACTGCCTTACAAAGAATTCGTTCATACAATTACAGCAGACAATGGTCGCGAGTTTGCAGGTCATGAAGAAATAGCCGAGGCTTTAGAAGCAAAGGTGTACTTTGCTCATCCTTACAGTTCGTGGGAGCGAGGAGCCAATGAAAACGCTAATGGGTTATTGAGACAATACGTTAAAAAAGGAACAGACCTAAGAACTGTCAGTGATGACGATATTGAAAGGGCGCAACAACGGATTAATTATCGTCCGAAAAAATGTTTAGGGTTCAAGCAACCCGCTGTCGTTTTTAAAGAAATGATGAAGGCTGCTTGAAAATTAAGAATGTCGCAGTTCGGAGTTGAATTCGGG
>NZ_JBFRLK010000044.1:0-75487 GCF_041469805.1 Vibrio sp. 10N.286.48.C11
AAAGTGCGATCCCGCCCTGGGTGATGACGGGGGTGTTACTTGTTTGGGAGAGAATAATTTGTCATTATATTCCTCATGTCGAATGAATATATGGTTATATATTAGGCTCAAGAGATTTGGTAGTTGATAGAAAATATTGTATCGAGTACAGGATTTGCTATCACTCGCTCTATTGGAGTGAGTCATATAAATGTGAATGACGCATTGATTTTCTGTATTGAACGTGCAGATAAACGTTATATACAGAAAAAATTCCAGGCGGGAATTGTGTATTTAGTCAGCTTACGGATTGTATTTATTAGTAATGAATAGGTCTACAGATACAGTTGTACCCGCTAGTCAGAAATGAATTTAAAGTAATAGTATTGAATTTCGCTTTTTGAGAAATTTAAAGTTAATCATTGTCGTCTGAACAGAAACGAAAAATGTCGCATCCATGCGACATTTCTCTTTTGGCGGCCAAACCAGTTTTGCTATATCCATTCTAGATTTCAATCCATTAGGAGATTATTCAGAATGTAATTATAAGACGCTGTTAATGTTGATTAGTTCCCGTTACGCCGCATTTTTTTTCGATTTATTTTCTAAGTCGAATGACGCTGCGATTAACTTCTTGGTGTAGTCATTTTTCGGGTTGTTGAAAATATCTTCTGCAGACCCTTCTTCCATCACTTCACCCTTCTGCATCACCAATACACGATCCGACAGTGCTTTCACTACCGAGAGATCGTGGCTGATGAACAGGAAGCCGATATTGTGCTTGGCTTGAATGTCTTTCAGCAGGTCAATCACGGTCAGTTGTACTGAGCGATCGAGTGCTGAAGTCGGTTCATCCAGCAAAATGAAAGAGGGCTCTAGAATCAGTGCGCGAGCAATCGCGATACGTTGTCTTTGCCCGCCAGAGAACTCATGTGGATAACGGTTTATTGAATTCGGCTCTAAGCGAACTTCAATCAATGCTTTGCGCGCTCTTTCTAAACGTTCTTGCTTGGATAGATGAGGTTGATGCACCGTTAAGCCTTCGGTGATGATTTCCCCAACTGTCATGCGTGGTGATAAAGAACCATAAGGATCTTGGAACACCATTTGGACATCTTTCTTGAGCTTGTGACGCGCTTTATCATTTAATAAGCTAACGTATTGGCCTTTGTAAACAATACGTCCGGTACTCGGCAGCAAGCCGATTAATGCACGTCCAAGGGTTGATTTACCTGAACCAGATTCACCAACAATGCCTAGCGTTTCGCCTTGCTTAAGATTCAACGAAATGCCTTTTACGGCTTCGAAGTACTGGCTTTTACTCTTGATAAAGTGTGATTTCACCAAGAACTGAACTCGGATGTCGTCAGCACACAATAGTTCTGGGGCTGTCGCCTCAACAGGAACCTTAGCGCCTTTCGGAATCGAGTTAATGAGCATTCTTGTGTAATCATGTTTAGGACTATCGAACAAAGATTGAGTCATCCCTTCTTCTACGAGCTCACCTTTACACATCACTAGCACGCGGTCTGCAAAGTGTTTCACCACACCTAAGTCATGGGTGATGAACAAAATTGCCATGCCCATTTTGTTTTGGATTTCTTTGATAAGAGAAAGCACTTCCGCTTGTACGGTCACATCCAATGCGGTGGTGGGTTCGTCGGCAATCAAAATATCGGGCTCGTTGATCAAAGCCATCGCAATCATGATGCGTTGCAGCTGACCACCCGAAAATTCGTGAGGGTACTTGGTGTACGACTTTTCTGGCATTGGCAAGTGCACAAGATTAAACAGCTCAATCACTCGCTGTTTGGCTTGAGACTTTGACACTTTACGATGCCACATAATAGCTTCTGCCACTTGAATGCCGACGCGCAGGTATGGGTTCAAAGATGTCATCGGCTCTTGAAAGATCATGCCGATTCTGTCGCCACGAATCGACTGCATTTCACGCTCTGATTTTTCGAGAACAGACTCGCCTTCAAACTCAATTTGAGACTGCGGATCAATAATGGCGTTGTCTGGAAGTAGACGCATCAGTGCGTTGGAAGAGACAGATTTACCAGAACCTGATTCACCAACAATGGCCAAGGTTTCGCTGGATTTAAGGGTAAAGTTAACCTTTTTCACCGCATCAACGATTCCATCGTTGGTTTTGAAGCTAACGGAGAGGTTATTGACTTTAAGAAGAGCCCGGTCCGACATGATATATCCTTATCAATTTAAGACATTAGGTGAAGATTGAACTTCTGACGTTGTTTTAAGTTGCCCAAAATGGTGATGAGCACGTTGAATTTGTTCTAGTTCGAGCATCCAATGCGAACTGCGCTGAGCGCTGCAAAAAGCGATCAGGTGATTGAGCAAACCTTCGCTCTGCTTTTCCAATAATCCAAAGGTACGTTGAATCAGCTCAGTGTTCTCCAGAGAGATAAATTGCATCAGAGCGTAAGATTGATTCAAGGTATCGAAGGCTTGTTGGTGCTGACCTAATCGGTTGAGTATCTCTGATTGAGCGACGCTCGCGTCTCTTAACCCGGCAAGCAAGCAGGCAAATTGGCAAGGCTTGATATCGCTTTGGTATGCTGCATCTTGGATGTGATGAGGAAGTGAGGTTAGAACATCACCATATAGGCGCTGTGCTTCAGGCCAGTGACCTTGTTCCATTAACTGTTCAGCTTTTAGGTAGTGCATCCAGCATCGTTCAATTTCCATATCCACATCCTCAATTTATAATATCCGAAAATGTTAATGATATTTATTATCAATTGCAAATTAAAATCATTCACATGTTAAGTTGGTGAATTAAATGACGAGCTATTCCTAAAAATGGCTTAAATTGTGTGTTATTTGTTCAGTTGAACAGCTGTGTAGCGTAAGTCACTAAATTTGTAGGAAATTACATCTACACTGATTTTATCTACACCCAAGTAATGAAGGACTAAGGAGGCGGCGATGGCGATGCAAAGACTCAATACAGAACAGCTGTATCAGGTAGCGGATTTAGACAAGCTACCATGTAAGTCGACCAAAGAACTGGCTCCAATTGACGAAATCGTCGGGCAGGAACGGGCACAAAAAGCCGTTGAGTTCGCGATGTCAATCAAGGAAAAGGGTTACAACATTTATGCGATAGGGCGAAATGGTCTGGGTAAACGCACCATGATCTTGCGCTATCTGAACCGTCACCCTCAAGAAGTGCAGGAGCTTTTTGATTGGTGTTATATCGCGAACTTTGAAGATATTCGTACACCTAAGGTACTGAAATTACCTCGTGGCGTTGGCAGCAGCTTAAAGCAAGATATTGAAAAGCTAATGCGTAAATTGCTGAAAGGTATGCCTCTAGCGTTTGATAACGAGATGTACTTTAGCCGTGCTGATAGGCTTAAAAACCAATTAGCAGCTAAGCAACAAGCCGCGTTAGAAAGCATTAGCCAAGAAGCGAAAGACAAGGGCATTAACCTGACGATCACCACTCAGGGTGATTACCAGTTTGTGGCCATGAATGGGGATGATCTTCATACCGAAGAGAGCTTCGATCTGCTTTCGCCAGAAGAGCAAGACCAGTTCGATAAAACCATTGATGGATTGGAAGTCGGTCTGCGAACCATTTCTCGTGAGTTGACGGAACTTGAAGAAACGTACACTGAGAAAACTCAAAAACTGAATGATGATACTGCGCGAGACGTGATCACGCACTTCATCAAGCAATTGAAGAAGGATTACAGCCAATATCCAGACATTAAAAAGTACCTAACGGCACTGCGTAAAGACATTGTCGACAACGCTGACATCTTCTTAGAAGAGAGCACTGAGCAAGCAGAAGTTGCAACGGCCTCTTTGGATAAGAAAATGCCGCGTCGCTACAAGGTTAATGTGATTGTGAGCCAAAAGGAGGAGACTCTGCCGATCGTGGTGGAAGAGAATCCAAATTATCACTCTCTGTTTGGCTATGTAGAAACGGCGACGTTCAAGGGTACTGTCTTTACTGACTTCTCATTGATTCGCGCAGGTAGCTTACACAGAGCCAACGGTGGCGTATTACTGATGGATGCGGTGAAGGTACTTGAGCAGCCGTACGTTTGGGAAGGCTTGAAACGAGCACTGCGTTCACGTCAATTGAGCTTCACTTCATTAGAAAAAGAGGTGACCTTAACGGGGGCGGTATCGCTTGATCCAGAACCGATTCCATTGGATGTTAAGATCATCCTGTTTGGCGATTACCGAACTTACCAACTGCTGCAACACTACGATGCAGAGTTTGGTGAACTGTTCCGTGTAACGGCCGATTTTGAAGATGAGATGAAGCGTACTCCCGATTCTGAAATGCATTACGCGCGCTTTATTTCGAGCATCGTGCACGACAACAACATGCTGCATTGTGACCGTAAAGCGATCGCTCGCATCATTGAGCACAGCTCTCGTCAGGCCGGTGACCAAGGTAAATTGTCTCTGCACTCTGCTCACATTGCTAATCTGCTTCGTGAATCAAACTACGTGGCGAGAGGCTCAAAATCGAACCTGATTCGTGCAACGCACGTTGACCAAGCGTTATCTAACCAACAGATGCGTGTCGGACGACTGCAAGACAGCGTGATGGAAACCTTCACTAACGGCACAACGCTAATCCATGTTGATGGTCAAGCGGTTGGGCAAGTGAATGCGCTGTCTGTACTCAGCACGACGGATCATATGTTTGGTGCGCCGAACCGAATCACGGCAACCACCGCTTACGGTGATGGTGAAGTGATTGATATTGAAAGAAACGTAGACCTAGGTGGCAGTATTCACTCAAAAGGCGTGATGATCTTGTCGGCTTACCTTTCTTCCGTATTTGGTAAGACAGCCAAAGTCCCGCTCACCACTAACATCACCTTCGAGCAATCGTATGGTGGCGTCGATGGTGACAGTGCGAGTATGGCCGAGTTCTGTGCGGTTGTATCAGCGTTCTCTAAGCAACCAAACCGTCAAGATATCGCAATTACAGGCTCGATGAACCAGTTTGGTGAGTCTCAGCCAATTGGTGGTGTGAACGAGAAAATTGAAGGTTTCTTTGATGTGTGTGAAATCAAAGGGCGTTCAAACGAACAAGGGGTGATCATCCCACGTTCAAATGTTCACAACCTGATGCTGCGTAGCGATATTGTGAAAGCGGTTGAAAAGGGCGAGTTTAATATCTGGGCGATTGACCATGTAACAGAGGCGATTGAGCTGTTTACAGGTAAAGCCGCAGGTGAGGCAAGTGATGAGGGTAGTTATCCAATTGATACTATCTTTGGTATCGCCCAAGCTAAACTGAACGCACTGCGCAAATAGTTTGAATATCTAGATACAAACTATTTGCTAAATAGATAGCTAAACAAATAAACAAACAGCCAAAACGCAAAAGCCATCGATTCTAGAGTCGATGGCTTTTTTGTTGGTTGAGGTTTAGTTTGCCAGTGAGCTATTTGTATTTGGTCAGCTTACGGTATTCGGTGAAAGTTGCGTGTTAAATGGTGTTAACCGTTTCGCAAGCATAGCTTGGTGCCATCGAACTTCAGTTTTGCCAATAAGTGTTTGGCGTTAGCTCTGCCAATATCATCAAATTCGACACCGTATCGAGCGTAGTGCGTCGATTTCTGTAAATTACAGACGATGCCTCGCAATGGCGGAATCAGTGGTCCGTTGTAGTTCTCAGGGGTTATCTCAATAGACACGCGATCGGCAATCTGAATCGCACGAGAGGTTGGTGAGGTAACGAAACGACAACCACTTTTCGATAAATCTCGTATCTCACAGTTTGCTCGCTGGTCGTTGAAGATGATTCTTGAAGCCAGATTCACTTCATAGCGTGTTTCTTTACGTAGCTGTGTCACTTGCATCGTGCTTGGTGTAGACAGCACTAGAATAGGGAAGGGTTCACCAATCTTATGGTGAATTTGGCTTCTAAAGTGGATAAGCGCGCCTTCACCTCGTAGAGAATACGCACGAGCGGTCATCCAAAAACCCTCTTGAAAGAAAAAGTTCAGATCTTCATTGGATACCTCGGGAACCTCAACCACAATACAGTTATCACTGTGCGTTCCGATAAACTTGGTGGTGGCGAGAAACTTCGTGCCAACGGGAGTCGAGACATTTAATGTCAGCTCACTGCCGTGCTCAATCATGGCCAGTGCATCAGTGCTATTGATAGTGGAAACGGTGCGATTACGAGGGTCTTGAAGTGCCTGATTATGCTCCAAAGGCTTCTTCAGGGGTGCGTTCATTATATGTTCTCCATGCGCCAACATGCGTCTGTTAGTTATACTGGTAACTTGCTAACAAGGGGTTATTACGTGCTAGATTTAGTAGGTGTACTAACGCAATTTATAGAGTGCTTTTAATTGGTTTGAATTTTATTTATAACCACACGCTATAATAATATTTTCTTTGATTGTAAGTACTTAGTTTTATTTATATGCACTTGCGCTAGTCTATTACAAGGAACTCATACTTCAAACTTTTATTGTTTGTCGTATCAATTATTTGCAGGAGTTGAGAATGCAGGCAGTAAAATGGGATCAAGAAGTGAACCAGATCACGGTAGAGTTAGAACCCAACCAGTTCGCGGTCGTTAAGTATCAAAAGGACGGAGATGTACTACATATCACGTCGACACGCATTCCTGATGAACTGCAAGGCAAGGGCTTTGGGAAGGTGATGATGGAGTCGGTATTGCCTGAAATTGAACAAGCGGGCTTCAAAATTGTGCCGGTTTGTAGCTATGTGGTTCACTACATGAATAGGCAGCCACAGTGGTCACACCTTCTATCCGATAAAGCATAACAACGAGTAATATGTCTCAATCAATATCGTCGAATAATCGAGCTCAACCTGAAGCGGGTTCAAGTCAAAATCAGCCAGAGCTTTATCAACAAGAGTTTTATCAAAATGAGCTTTATCAAAAAATAGCGACCTCGCTGGGTTGTCATGAAGGGTTTGATGTCCAAGTGATTCAACGCCTATGGGGTGGATATGGCGAGTTAGTTCGCTTAGTCTTTTCTCAAGAAAGCAGTGCGGAACTCAAGAGTGTGATTGTTAAACATGTCGCGTTGCCAGATAAAGCTGAACACCCAAAGGGTTGGAATACCAAATTCTCTCACCAACGAAAGGTACACTCTTACCAAGTGGAAACAGCTTGGTATCAGTCATTCACCCAACAATGGGATGAGCGCTGCCCTGTACCTGTTGGGCTGCAATGTGAACTAGAAGAGAATGAGTGGCTGATAGTGATGCAAGACTTAGCGGATATAGGTTTTCCGTTAACCTCTCAGTTTGATGTACTTGCAGCTTCTGACTATCAGGTATCTAGTTACACACGAGAAGAGCAAAAACAACGTAATGCTTGCCTTAAATGGCTCGCTAACTTTCACGTAAAGCACATCAATATCAATCAAGAGCAGTTGTCATCATTGTGGCAAGTCGGTACTTATTGGCATCTAGATACACGTCCTGATGAGCTCAATGCCTTGGCTGATTTACCATTGAAGAACCAAGCCAAGCACATCGACCGTTTACTAAAAGAATGTCCATATCAAACCTTGGTACATGGCGATGCCAAGCTCGCCAATTTTTGTTTTGATTCTGAAAGCGAGCGAGCAGCTGCGGTCGATTTCCAATATGTGGGTTACGGCTGTGCGATGAAAGACGTCGCCTTGTTCATGAGCAGCGCGATTAGGCCACAAGATTGCGCAGAGCTTGAATCAGAAGTACTAGATGCTTACTTCCACTACTTGAAAGAGGCATTGGCGTACTATCAGCCACACCTTTCATTTGATGAGGTAGAAGCAGCATGGCGACCAATGTTTTACGTGGCGTGGGCCGATTTCCAACGTTTCGTAAAAGGCTGGAGCCCAGAGCATTGGAAGATTAACCCTTATACTGAGCAGTTGACCTTACGAGTGCTCACTCAATTAGACGAACAGGAGTCCGTCAATGTTCGATAGAACCGCGAGCTGGAAAACGCCGCAAAACTTTTTATTACTGATTTCGATTGTTGTACCGATCGCGTTTTCGAGCTGGATGGCTTTACTTAATAACTTCGTGATTGAGAAGGCGAACTTTGATGGTGCGGATATTGGCTTGCTGCAAAGTGTGCGTGAGATCCCGGGTTTCTTAGCGTTTACCGTAGTGTTTGTGTTGGCATTCATTCGTGAGCAACGCTTCATGTTGATATCGCTGGCGATGCTTACTGTAGGCACCGCGATTACGGGTCTGTTCCCCTCACTCACTGGATTGTTGCTGACTACCATTTTAATGTCGACGGGCTTTCACTATTTTGAAACGCTGAAGCAGTCTTTGTCACTGCAATGGTTGAGTAAAGAAGAAGCGCCAGAGATGCTAGGTAAGATGATCTCAGTCGGCGCACTGGCATCCTTAATCACTTACGGATCTATCTGGGTGATGCTAGAACAGCTGAAGCTCGACTTTGCTTGGGTGTACGGTATTACTGGCGGTATTGGTTTTATTCTGGTTTTGGTGATGACCTTTGGCTTCCCTGAGTTTCAGACCAAAACGCCACAGAATAAGAAGTTGGTGCTGCGAAAGCGTTACTGGCTCTACTACGCGCTAACGTTTATGAGCGGTGCGAGAAGACAAATCTTCACTGTGTTTGCAGGCTTCTTGATGGTAGAGAAGTTTGGTTACTCGGCTGCTGACGTCACATTGTTGTTCTTGGTTAATTACCTATTTAACTTCTTGTTTGCGAAGCGCATTGGTCGATTTATCGGTGTGGTTGGCGAGCGTAAAGCGTTGATCTTCGAGTATGTTGGCTTGATTGGTGTGTTTGTCGGTTATGGTTTGGTGCAAAGCGCGGAATGGGCGGCGGCACTTTACGTGATCGATCACCTGTTCTTTGCATTGGCGCTGGCGATCAAAACTTACTTCCAGAAAATCGCAGACCCGGCAGACATGGCATCAACTGCTGGTGTCTCTTTCACCATCAACCATATTGCCGCGGTTGTTATTCCGGTCGTGTTTGGTGTGATTTGGTTGTCGTCCCCTGCAACGGTTTTCTACATCGGTGCTGCGATGGCGGCGGTTTCTTTGGCGTTGTCTTTAAACATTCCTAAGACACCTGAAGAAGGCAATGAAGTGCGAATGTTTAGCTGGCGCTAATGTTGGTCTCGATATTATGAAATAAGCAAAAAGCTCCAATAGTGATATTGGAGCTTTTTGTTTATGTGGGATATGTATATCTAATCCGCAAAATAGGTTTCACGCGGATCAGTTTCTTACGGTTTTTAATTCGGTACGCAGCTTGAAGATTCCCTTTGGTGCTTTGGTCAGTAAGATGCCGCAAAGTAGAGGAATCATCATTACAAGTGACTGTTCAGATAGAACCTCACCATTGATGTAGCAAGAGATCAGCAGCGCAACCACTGGGAAGATTAGGAAGCAGATAGACGCTTGGAAAGGGGTCGAAACCTGTCCTAATTTGAAGTAAGCCACAACGCCGCCAACACTCGCGACAAAGCCTAGGTAAACCACGGCTGAGATTGAATCCCCAGTGAAGGATTCAACATTCACGTTTTCACCTACAGCTGAAACAGCGAATAAGAATAAAGCAGCAATCAGGCTCGGTACGGCGTTGTAGGTTAGTACTTCAATACCTTTGCAGTGCTTTTGAACCAGCACATACATAACTGCGTGAATCGCAACAGCAAGGCCTAAGCAAACCGTGCCAATTAGGTAGTCATCGCCACCCATCTGCATTTCGTTGCCAAGGATTAAACATAGGCTCACAACAGCAGTAATCAAACCGAATATCTGGTGCTTCGCCAGTCGTAGACCTAAGAATAAGCCAGACATCAGCATCACAACCACAGGCATGTTGGCGAAGATGATCGACGCTAAACCTGAAGAGATGTATTGCTCGCCATAGATCATCAACGTAAACGGAATCGCGAAATACATCAGCGCAACAATAAGCAGCCATTGGCGCTTACCTTTAGGGAACAGCAGTGGTTGGTTGAAGACTTTCGCTAATACCGCAAGCAGAGGTGCTGCAAGTAAAAAGCGTAACGCAGTAGCAAAAATAGGTGGGATAGAATGCAATGCTACTTCCATAGCGAACCAAGTGGTTCCCCAAATTGAGCAAACAGAGACAAAAAGCAAAATAGTTAGAGACTTCGAATTCATGGTGACTACTCATTAATAATTATTTTAAATCATAAGCTTGTGGCGCCTTAACGACGTGGCACAGTATAAGTAGGTCGTCGGAGAAAGTTTTTGTCTTTTTATCTCTAATTGAAATGAAATATAGAAATTAAATCTCTAATGTAATCTTTTTTAATAATTTATTTTCACAAAGGCAGGGTGAGTTAAAGTTATTGTTCTTTTTGAGGGATTGGTGGGAGATAGAAGGTTGAAATTGAGGCCGAAGTGAGAACATTATTTAAGGTGATTGTTTTATTCTTGATTGGTACTAAAGACTTAGTACGAGGCAAAAAGCCCCTTTATTGAATCAAACTATAAAGGGGTGAGAGCTACCACACGAAACGGTAAACTAAAAACGTAGGTTGAAGCCTAACTCGACGATGCCATCAGAACGGGTACGGTCACTTGGACTAACGCGCTTTTGACCGAATGTATATTTCACATACGGTTCCACCCATTTGGGTTTCAGCGTAAAAGTGACGTCTTGGCTGTTGTAATAACCTTTTGACCCCGTTAATTGGCGGTCATGACTGAATGAATAAGCAAAGTTCATAAACTGTGTGGGAGAGTAACTGGTCCCAATGGTACTTTTCCATTCTCGGCTCGCATCACTTAAATCGAATAAAGGGAATTTTCGCCATTCATGGGATGTGTTACCAAATACCATTATGTTGTTGGTTAGAGCTGTTCCGCTGAATAAGCCAATATCATAAATATCAAAAAAATCGGCACGACCATAGCTGATGAAAGCTTCTGTGTAGTAATCACCTAGCATTACGCCATAGCCTGTACCTAGTTCTAAATATCCTTCAGAATCTATTTCTGCACTGATGTTCACTTCTTCAGTTGCTTGAATTACGCCGGATACTGTACCTATCCAGTTGTCTCCAGCTTTAGCTGTTTGAAAACTTAAACTCGGCTCGTGGTAGCTTAATGTTTGTAATTGATGGTCGTTTGCATATATGGCGAAGGGCATCAATAAAGTGATCAATAGTCGTTTCATCGTGTTCTCAACTCTCAAATAAAAAGGAGCCGCTAATAAGCGGCTCCTTTGCTTTTATATTTATTATTTTTTATTAGCTGCGGTTAGCGCGGTCTTTTACTGCTTGTTTAATTTGCTGACGTTGCTCTTGAGAAAGAGATTGAATTTTTTGTTTCAGCTCTGCTTTTGTAACATCTTGGTTGTCACGGTCTATGTTGGAGCCATCAAATTTATTATTGATAACTGAACCGCCAACTTCAATGTACCGGATAGAATCGTCTTGGTTACGAACGATTGCTACTTGGTGCCAGTTATTATTATTGTTGTTAGTAATATTTAAAACAGTCAGATACTTACTATCGGTTTCGACTCGGATTTCGTAGGTATCTTTTAGTTTATCTTGGATCTTGTTTACGATACCTTCAATGTTACTACCGTCGAACTTGTGATTGAATATTGTCCCACCAATTTCAACATAAAGCAGATTACCGTCTACATCGCGACGCACAACAACTTGATGCCAGTTCCCATTTTCGTCATTCTTAATGTCGTAAGCAGTTAGGATCTTTGTATCGATAATTACTTCTGTGGTGAAGATGTCACCTAATTTATCTTTAAAGCCAGGTAGCTCGTTATTGGGGATTCCTTCGATAGGGTTTGATGGTGTAGCGTCTTCTATAGGATTAGATGGCTCTACATAAATCGGGTTTGAAGGTGTAACAGGAAGTCCATAGTCAGGATCGATAGGACCATGTACATCAGAAGCTATTAAGCGCCCGTCTTCTACACTGATTACAAATGTACCACCGTGTGTACCTACAAAGATTAGCTCACCATTTTTACTTTGAACATCACCAACTTTTTGTCCTTCTGCATCACTTACAATGTTATTTTCTACTGTGTACGCTTGTCCGTTAATTAGAACGTAACTTTTTCCGTCAGCGCCACGTACAATTAACGAATTATGTTCACCTTCATCGCCATTGATACGAGCAACTTCTACGTTTTCGCCTTGGAAATATGTAACATCTGCAATACCGTCTTGTGGATCAATACCGCCACCGTTGTCACTTGAACCAGAAGAAGAACAACCAGCTAGGAAAGAGGCTGCGATAAGGGTACTTAATAGTTTTAGTTTCATTGTTTACTCTCAAATATTGTATAGGAACAAGGTTTGCTTCTTGCAGTGTTATGTGGCGTTCCTAGCCGATGAGAGAAGTATATGGACTGAATAAAAAAGCCTCTAATTCCTTAAAAGAATAGAGGCCTTAACGATTAGTTATTAATGAAACAGAGTAAAGAGGGTGATAACTACTGGTTATTATTGAGAAGGTTATCCAATATCTTCTTAAGCCATAGAGTTGTAGGACTGTTACGATGTTTGTGGTGAAAGTATGCACACACGATAGGGTTGATATCCTTGTTGTCAAATAAGATGTCGATGGCCCGTAAGGAGGTTTTCTTCTCTATGCCTAAAAATTTCGAGGCAGGGAACATCATGTCGGAGTTTTGTACTACATCAATAACCGCTGATGGCAGCTCTGAACGGAAGCCTATTCTTGCTTCTAGTCCTTTGATTTTCATTATTTTTTCTGCAAGTGTTTGATGAGAGTTCCAATCTATCGCAATAATTGTAGCTAGCTCAAACTTAACGCCATCTTTGATTTCAATAAAATCTTTCTGATAAGGATGGCCTTCTCTCAAGTAACCTTTAAAACTGTCTTGGGCTATCGGTTGTTGTAAGAGCTCCTTGGGGGCGTGGTTAATTTCATAATTGAAACCAATCAGCACCTCATCATTAATGATGTCAGCCATCGTTGTTTTAGACCAGCTTAATAGCTGAACTTGAACATGCGGAGCTTGAGAGCGAATTGCTTTGAATAACTTACTTGATAGTGAGCTAAGGAGGAAAGGAGATAACGCTAACTTGAGGGGCCCGCGTAGTTCACTAGGGTTGAATTCATTACTATTATTGAGTGCTGAAGAAAGATCATCCAAGATTGGTGAAATGCTTTCCGCTAACATTGTCGCGTGATCAGTCGCGCGCAAGCCATGGTGTGTTTTTACAAATAGTTCATCGTCAAAATGGTCACGCAGCCTTTGTAGGGCTTTACTGACCGCTGGTTGAGATACAAAGAGACGTTCAGCTGCTTTTCGCATGTTTCGTTCTTGATGCAAGATGATAAAAGTGCGAAGAAGATTTAAGTCTAAGTTGGAGAAGAGATCTTTTGCCATATCGAACGCCTGAATTGATGATTGAATTCATAATAAGGTGTGCGTCGTTAGAGAACAAATAGATATATTATATAGATGTGAAGTCGGTAAAATAAAACCCGCACTTGGCGGGTTTTTGTGTAGGTCGTTACTATATGTAAATTCTATTGCGTAACAGGCTTAACTTGTTTGGTTTGTCTTACTGCAAGGATAAGCTGCGGCATCAATGACATCACGATCATGCCAGTCATTAGTGAATATTGGACTGGAGTAAATGATTCACCCATTAACACCATACCGGTCAAGATGCCCGCAACTGGGTTTGCAATACCGCCGAAGGTGAAATCAACCACCGACATACGTTGTAGCAACCACACATACATGCCGTAACCCAGCGCTGTGTTCAGTCCAATCACCCACAATAGACCCATAGCGTTGCGAGTATCGAAATGAGTGACAGCATTAATATAAGGCTGTGGGTCGATGAAGGCATGAACGCCAGAAGCGATAGACAAAATCGTACCACCCAAAATCAGTTGCCACGTTAATACCTTCCACCAGTGCATGCGGTTACCCAGTGACTTGGTAATGCTGCTGCCGATGACAATACACATTATTGCGGCAAACATTGCGCCTAAACCGATTGGGTTCAGAGCAATTTGGCTTGGGTTAAACAGTATCCACGCTAAGGTGATCAAGCCAATACCCGAAAGGGCTTGAATCAGATGCGGGCGCTGTTTTTTCACTACCCAGTGGAAGATCATCGCGAACACCGGCACGGAGATCATGCCCACGCCAGAGATTGCCGAAGGCAGCGTTAGTGCCATTACGAAGATCAAACCAAAGAAGGTCGCGATGTTAATCAGACCTAAGGTGAAAATGATCTGCCACTCGCCTTTTTTTGGCAGGCTAGGTTTTACTGCAAGCAGCAATAAGCCAGCAGGCAAGGCGCGTAAAGCACCAAGTAGCAGAGGAGGCCATTCCTGAAGAGTAAACTGCGTCACTGCATAAGTTGTTCCCCAAAAGAACGCGGGGATCATCGCGAGTAGTATGTTCATATGAAATATCTTTACGTTAAGATAACTAATTGTGTGAACTGTATACTTAGATCATGTGGTTGTAAAGTATCTTTATGTTAAACTAGTTTGAAGTAATCAAGACTAATAACGGAGCGAGATTGCAAATGGATGCTATCGACCGCGTAGTAGAGCAATGGGCAAAGGAAAAGCCTGAGCTAGAAACTGAGCCTATGGCAATGATGGGCCGGATTATGCGTATTGCCAAGTATATGGAGACTCAAGTTGCCGAGCTTCATAAAAAATACGACATGAAACTCGGTGAGTTTGATGTACTGGCTACGTTGCGACGTTCTGGAAAGCCTTACCGACTCACGCCATCAGAATTGATTGGGTCGATGATGCTGACATCTGGCGCGATGACCAATCGCCTTGATAAGCTAGAAGCCAAAGGGCTGATCAGTCGTGAGCACAGCAAAGAAGACAGACGCAGCGTGAGTGTTCAGTTAACCAAAGATGGTCTTATTCTGATTGACCAAATGATGACTGAACATGTCGAAATGCAGAAAAAACTGGTTAAGTCTCTGTCTGCGAGCCAGAAGAAGAACACCAACCAACTGCTGAAAACATGGTTGAGTGCTTACGAGTAATCGACGTGAGTTAACTCAAACTGATTTGAAAACCGAAGTGATGAGCTTCGGTTTTTTTTGTGCTTGTTAGACGGGTTTATTTTTCTGACTCATTTAGATGGCTTAGGCTGAGCTGATACTCTCCAGCACTTCTCTAGCTTTTTCAAAGCGAGTATGTCTACTAAAATTTCAAACAAGTTGTTCTATTTTTCTCGTTATCATCTTAATGCTAAGTCGAATAACCTATCGGCAATGAAACTTATCAAGGCTTAGAACTATGAACACTAGATTGAACGACACACTAACTTTTTTCGCTCGTATTTTATTGGCTTACTTGTTTATTCAAGCGGGTTGGGGAAAGCTATTTAGCTATGAAGGAACCGCGGGATATATGGTATCTCAAGGAGTTAGTGCTAACTTGTTGCCTTTGGTTATCTTGCTTGAACTCGGTGGCGGGCTTGCAATTTTAGCTGGATTTATGACTCGCTTTACAGCGTTCTCGATTGCATTTTTTTCTTTAGTCTCTGGTGTTATGTTTCACTTCGACCCAAGTTCGTCGGGTCAAATGATTCACTTCTACAAAAATGTCTCTGTTGCTGGTGGGTATCTAGCGTTAGCGGTACTTGGCGCGGGATCGTTTAGTGTTGATTACTGGCTGTCTAACAAGCTAAAGCAAGATACCAAATGGACGCGCTTAATGGTTCTTGTTCGTTAGTGCTCTTTGTCTAATCACACGTTATTCGTTATTCGTTATTCGTTATTCGTTAGTGTTGTTGGCGCAACTTATGAATCAAAAAACCGAAGCCTAATCGCTTCGGTTTTTTTGTTCCTGTCTAAGAATTTCAAGTACAGAGAGTTAGCGAGTTAAGCTTGCAGCATCTCGTCACTGAACAGTTCTGCACAACCAATGCCGTTGATGGCGCAACTTTCGTCGATGTCTGAGATGTCACCGCTGACCCCAATCGCACCAAGTACCGTTTTATCCTTATCTCGAATCAGTAGGCCCCCTGGCACTGGCACCATGTTTCCGTGTGCGAGTACGTTTACGGCGGAGATAAATGCTGGTCGATTATCAGCATCTTGGGCGAGTTTTCTAGAGGAACAACCCAGTGCGAGTGCTCCCCACGCTTTAGCAATCGCGATGTCTGGTCGCATCATGCTAGAGCCGTCTTGACGTTGCAGAGAAATCAGCTTGCCACCGCTGTCTAAGACGGCGACCGTCAAAGGTTCTGTGTGGATCTTGTTTCCTGCTTTTAAGGTGCCATCAATGATGGTTAACGCTTGTTGTAGAGTCAAACTTCCCATGTTATCTCCTAGTTTTTCAAGGGGCCGTGTACCAAGCTAAGTCAGCCAATCATTACGCTTGTTGTGAATATCATCGACTGATTCAGCTCGGTACAAGAGTCCTAACTGGACTCTTGTAATAGCCCATAGCTGGGTATAGTTAGGAAGGCAGCGAACTCTTTGGCTGTAGAAAGTTGATAGAAAAGATCAGCTGTCTCTTCAAATCGACCTGCTGTATAGCGCGAGTCTCCGACTTCATGTTTTATCGTGTCTAGCTCTTGGTAAAGCCAAGAGTGGAATAGTGATTTGGTAAAGGTTTGGCCATCATCGAGTGTTACCCCGTGGTGGATCCACTGCCAGATATTGGCTCTTGAGATCTCAGCAGTCGCGGCATCTTCCATGAGGCCGTAGATAGGTACAC
Organism: Vibrio sp. 10N.286.48.C11; assembly: GCF_041469805.1. NCBI lineage: Bacteria > Pseudomonadati > Pseudomonadota > Gammaproteobacteria > Vibrionales > Vibrionaceae > Vibrio > Vibrio sp. 10N.286.48.C11. The sequence continues at coordinate 16,702 of NZ_JBFRLK010000044.1, forward strand.
AGCCGTAGCCTTGAATCCAAGCTTCGATGTAATACAGCGCAATACGGATATTCTTGCGCACGCCGGCTTCGTCGCGGCTGCCTTCACAAGGTTTTAGCAACGAGTCTGCATTGATCACATGCTCCGGGCTTTGAAAATCCATTTGGTTTACTTTGCCATCTAAGTGCTTATCAAAGATCGACATTGCCAAATCAACCAGTGCAGGGTGCGCGACCCATGTGCCGTCGTGTCCATTCTGAGATTCTCTTTGCTTATCTTCGATAACCTTGGCGGTTACACGCGCCATTTCTTGCGGATCTTTCGCTGGAATAAAGGCCGACATACCACCCATCGCCAGTGCGCCGCGAGCATGACAAGTACGCACCAACAGTTGGCTATAGGCATTTAGAAACTCTTGATCCATGCCGATCCCGTGGCGGTCTGGCAAGATGCGGTCTTTATGGTTTTTCAGCGTTTTGATGTAGCTGAAGATGTAATCCCAACGGCCACAGTTCATTGCCACGATATGATCACGCATTGCGTACAAGATCTCTTCCATTTGGAATACGGCTGGAAGCGTCTCAATCAAAACCGTCGCACGAATGGTGCCTTTGGGTACGTGGAAATAGTTTTCGGTGAAGCTGGAAATATCGTCCCACCACTGTGCTTCTTCCATGCTTTCAAGTTTTGGAATGTAGTAGTAAACCCCCAAACCTTGTTGTGCACGTGATTGATAGTTGTGGAAAAAGTACAAGGCGAAGTCCATCAAGCAACCGCCGATAGGCTGATTGTTGAATTGAATGGACTGCTCAGGCAAATGAATACCACGTGGGCGGGCAATCAGCAGTGCAGGATCGTCGTTTAATTGGTAACGCTTCTGCTTCTTCTCATCGAAGTAGCTAATGGTGCCAAGGTTGGCGTCTCTTAGGTTGATTTGCCCTTCGACCATATTGGCCCAAGTCGGGGAAGACGCATCTTCAAAGCAGCACATGAAGACTTTCGCACCCGAGTTTAGCGCGTTGATCACCATCTTTCTTTCGATAGGCCCGGTGATCTCTACGCGACGATCCAGTAGCTCTGTTGGAGGTGTTGCCACTTTCCACTCTTTATTCTGACGAATGGAAATGGTGTCTTTTCTGAAATTGGGTAGCTCACCCTCGTCATATTGAGCTTGTTTTGTGTCGCGGTCACTTAGCAGGGCATGACGGCGATCTCCAAACTTATTGACGAGAGCTTCTAAGAATTTTAATGCATCTTTAGACAAGATCTCTTTGTACTCGGAGTTGTCCATATTCCCGAGTACCTGCATACACTGTACTTCTTCTCTCTCTTTTACGTCATTCATCATTGTTGTCTCCTTTGAACAATACGATGTCACTTTGTATACAAAATGCTCTTTTTAAGGATATTTATATTGTAGAAATTGTAAACAAGCAAACGGTATTTAACATTTATTTATCATTTGGTCTTTTTGTAATTTATTTTTACGTAAAGATATTTTATGTAAAGCAATGAATTGTAAGCTTTTCAGGATGAGTGCGTACTTAATGTGATGGGTTGATGTAACAAAATTGTTTCATTTTGGGGTTGATAAATAGCTAGGATGGTTCATAGTACACAAAAGTTATTTTAATTGTATACAATCTGAACTGGAGGTTCGAATGGCAATTATGAAAGCGATTGAAGCAGCGGTAGAGGTGCTTAAACGTGAAGGTGTAGACATCGCATTTGGTGTTCCCGGCGCAGCAATTAACCCTATGTATGCGGCTATGAAAAAGCTCGGAGGAATCGACCACGTCTTAGCTCGTCACGTAGAGGGTGCATCCCATATGGCTGAAGGGTATACGCGTACCAATCAAGGCAATATAGGTGTGTGTATTGGTACTTCTGGTCCTGCGGGAACGGACATGATCACGGGCCTTTATTCTGCGACTGCAGATTCGATTCCAATTCTATGCATCACCGGCCAAGCGCCCCGTGCTCGTCTTCATAAAGAAGATTTCCAAGCGGTCGACATTGAATCTATCGCTAAACCAGTCACTAAATGGGCAACCACGGTGCTGGAACCTGCACAAGTGCCACGCGCATTTCAAAAAGCCTTTCATTTAATGCGTTCGGGTCGTCCGGGGCCAATCCTGATTGATCTACCGATTGATGTTCAGCTGGCTGAAATTGAATTTGATATCGATACCTATGAACCGCTAGAACCTTATAAGCCACAAGCAACCCGCGCGCAGGTTGAGAAAGCATTAACCATGATGTCTCAATCTGAAAAACCGCTGATTGTATCGGGTGGTGGCGTGATTAACGCTGGTGCGTCTGAATTGTTGCAACAGTTTGCCGAGATCACTGGAGTTCCTGTGATTCCAACCTTGATGGGTTGGGGCTCGATCCCAGATGATCATGAATTAATGGCAGGCATGGTAGGGCTACAAACGTCTCACCGTTACGGCAACGAAACCATGCTCAAATCTGACTTCGTGTTTGGTGTCGGTAACCGTTGGGCCAACCGTCATACCGGGTCCGTGGATGTTTACACCGAAGGTCGTAAGTTTGTACATGTGGACATTGAACCAACTCAAATCGGCCGTGTGTTCTGTCCGGATTTGGGCATAGTCTCTGATGCGAAAGCAGCACTAGAGCTAATGGTTGAAGTGGCGCAAGAGTGGCGTGGTGCTGGCAAACTGCCAAACCGAAATGCTTGGGCAAGTGAGTGTCAGGAACGCAAATCGACCATGCTGCGTAAAACCAATTTCGATGAAGCGCCAATGAAACCGATGCGTGTTTATGAAGAGATGAACAAGGCATTTGGTCGTGACACTTGTTATGTGAGCACAATTGGTTTGTCGCAAATTGCTGCCGCTCAGTTCCTGCATGTTTATAAGCCGCGTAACTGGATCAACTGTGGTCAAGCTGGCCCATTGGGTTGGACAACGCCAGCCGCATTAGGCGTACGAGCTGCTGATCCAAATCGCGATATCGTTGCTATCTCTGGTGACTACGATTTCCAATTCATGATCGAAGAACTGGCCGTTGGCGCGCAATTCAACCTGCCATATATTCATGTGTTGGTGAACAACTCGTATCTAGGTTTAATTCGCCAAGCACAGCGTCAATTTGATATCGATTATTGTGTACAACTGGCGTTTGATAACCAGAATGCGCCAGAGCTTGAAGGCTACGGTGTTGATCATGTTGCGGTTGTTGAAGGCCTAGGCTGTAAGGCAATTCGAGTTCGTGAACCAGACCAAATTGCCGCTGCGTTTGAGCAAGCCAAAGAGCTGATGAACAAGCATAAGGTCCCGGTTGTTGTTGAGTTGATTCTTGAGCGAGTAACCAACATTGCGATGGGCGTTGAGATCAATGCTATTAACGAATTTGAACCGCTTGCCGAAAGCCGTGGCGATGCTCCAACGGCGCTGGCGTACAAGTAATCATTAAGTCATGTGTATCCGTAGAGTTGAGGTTTAGCTCTACGGAAAGTCTCCAATAGAGCGAGGCTTTACTACAAATAACCAGATTTTTACAGATAAAGAATAAGGACAGAGTCATGGCAAAATTTGCAGCAAACTTGTCAATGTTATTCACGGAAGTTGATTTTATGGACCGCTTTGAAGCTGCCGCAGAAGCGGGCTTTCAAGGTGTGGAATACCTTTTCCCTTACGCCTTTGATGCTCAGGCAATCAAAGCAAAGCTCGATGCTAACAACTTAGAGCAAGTGCTATTCAACCTGCCTGCGGGTGATTGGGATGCTGGCGATCGTGGTATCGCGGTCGACCCAGCACGAGTTGAAGAATTTCAAGCGGGTGTACCTAAAGCCATCGCTTACGCAAAAGCGCTCGGTTGTACTCAAGTGAATTGCTTGGCGGGGATTGTTCCGCAAGGTGTGACCCAACAAGACGCGCAATCGGCGTTTGTGATTAACCTGCATTACGCGGCGAACGCGCTAGCAGCAGAAGGCATCAGCTTAGTGATAGAAGCGATCAATACACGCGATATTCCGGGCTTCTTCTTGAACACGACTGAGCAAGCCAAAGCGATCATTAAAGAGGTAGGGAGCGATAACCTTTCTATCCAATACGATATTTATCACATGCAAATTATGGAAGGCGATCTCACGCCGACCATGCAACAAAATATTGGCCAAATCGCACACGTGCAACTGGCGGATAATCCAGGCCGACACGAACCGGGGACTGGAGAAATCAATTACCCGTTCGTGCTCAACTATCTTGATGAGCTTGGCTATCAAGGCTGGGTTGGCTGCGAATACAAACCAAAAACAACGACGACAGAAGGCCTTGGTTGGCTGCACCAGTACCGTTAATTGCGTCTGGTAACCCTCAAACGTTAAGGAGAACAACATGTCTAAAATTGCATTTATCGGAACTGGCATCATGGGTAAACCTATGGCGAGTAACCTTCAAAAAGCAGGTCACGATTTGATTCTGTCGGATCACTTTAATGCAGCACCTGCCGATCTTGTGGCAGCAGGCGCAACGGTCTGCCATTCACCCGCAGAAGCGGCAGAGGCGGCGGATGTCATTATCCTAATGGTGCCGAATACACCTCAAGTGGAAGACGTCCTGTTTGGTGACAATGGCGTCGAGCAAGGCCTTACCGCCGGTGGCGCTGCTGGAAAACTGGTTATCGATATGAGTTCAATCTCACCAATCGCAACCAAAGCGATTGCAGCTCGAATCAACGAAGGTGGTGCTTCATACCTCGATGCACCGGTATCAGGTGGTGAAGTGGGCGCGATTAATGCGGCGCTGACTATCATGGTGGGCGGTGAGCAAGACGCCTTTGATAAAGCACGACCTTTGTTCGAAATCATGGGTAAGAATATTACGCTGGTGGGTGATAACGGAGCAGGCCAAACGTGTAAAGTGGCTAACCAGATCATTGTTGCTCTGAATATCGAAGCCGTGTCTGAAGCCTTGGTATTTGCTTCAAAAGCGGGGGCTGATCCAGCACGAGTTCGTCAAGCGCTATTAGGTGGCTTTGCTAACTCTAAGATATTGGAAGTGCACGGTGAGCGTATGGTTGAAGGCACATTCGACCCGGGCTTTAGAATCTCACTTCACCAAAAAGACCTCAACTTAGCGCTAACGGGCGCACAAGAGCTAGGGGTTGCACTACCTAATACGGCTAACGCTCAAGAGTTGTTTGGCGAGTGTGCCGAAATGGGTGGCGAAGGTTGGGACCACTCTGCGCTTATCCAAGCGATTGAGAAACGTTCTGACCACTCGATTCGTTAATCTAGTTAACGGTTTGTCCGTTTAGTGGTTAATCAATCAACCGATTATCCGTTAATTAATTAGGGCTGCTATCGATTCGTAGCCCAACAGTTTGTTTATAAATCGCGTAGTTTCGTCTCCTTTATACGCGTTCCTGATACGAGGCAGAGGTTGAAGTTGTTCCTTTCCAACTTGATCTTAGCAGGCACCCTTTGGCCTTGTATCGGGGTTCTTTTTTTCTCCGTCAACTAAGGAGTGGCTGATGGACATTGATGCTAAGCAGTTTCTACAAACCCTTTTCTCAAGTGCTGTTAATCAGGCGCTACCTAAAAATCACATCGAACCTTTTCTTCCTCAAGACATTTTTTATCGCTCTGCTAATCAAGCCGGGCGTACTGTCGTTATCGGGGCAGGAAAAGCAGCCGCGTCGATGGCCGCCGAGCTGGAAGCGGTTTGGCAGGCAAAGAAACAACAAGACCTTGCACTGCGTGACCTTGAAGGCTTGGTGGTGACTCGTTATGAGCACACCGCCCCTTGCGAACACATTGAGGTGATTGAAGCGGCGCACCCAGTCCCAGATGCGATGGGCTTAGAAGTGAGCCAACGTATGCTGGAATTAGTGAGTGGTTTGAGTGCTGACGATACGGTTATTTGCCTATTGTCTGGCGGTGGTTCTGCTTTGCTAAGCTTGCCCGGTGGCGACATCAGCTTGGCAGAGAAGCAACAAATCAATAAAGCGTTGCTTAAATCAGGCGCCGCCATTGATGAGATGAACTGTGTTCGCAAACATCTATCTTCGATAAAAGGCGGTCGACTTGCTAAAGCGGCGTATCCTGCAAGGGTTGTGTCACTGGCGATTTCTGATGTGCCGGGCGATGACATTAGTGTGATTGCATCGGGCCCAACCGTACCCGACACCACCACGCGTTTTGATGCGATGGCCATTTTAGAACGTTATCAAATAGAAACACCACGCTCGGCATTTGAATGGCTAAATAATCCAGAGTCAGAGACGGTTAAACCAGATGACGTATGTTGGAAGAACGCGGAGCACCATATTATCGCGACACCAATGTCGGCATTGGAATCCGCTGCTGCAGAAGCTGAAGGCTTGGGTATTCCCGCTTATGTGTTGAGTGATTGCATAGAGGGAGAAGCGCGAGATGTCGCGAAGGTGCATGCTGCGCTAGCCAAACAAGTGGCTAATAACAAGCACCCATTTGAGACGCCTTGCGTGATACTTTCCGGCGGGGAAACCACGGTAACCGTTAAAGGGAATGGTCGCGGTGGGCGTAACTGTGAGTTCTTGTTGAGCTTGTATAACGAGCTTAAAGGCCAAGACAACATATTTGCATTGGCTGCTGATACCGACGGGATTGATGGTGTTGAAGACAATGCGGGAGCATGGATCGCGCCTCAAACATGGCAACTAGGTTCGAGCCTGTCGCTTAAAGCGCAAGACTATCTCGATGCGAACAACAGCTACGATTTTTTCAAGCAAGTCGATGTGCTTCTAACCACGGGGCCAACGCTGACCAATGTGAATGACTTCCGCGCGATATTGATTCTTTAACTTGAACAGTTCAAAAACACGGTATGGAATGGTCGCTTCTTAACAAATAGAGCGGCCATTTTATTGTTATCAATGCGGTGACCTTGAGTTCTGAGATTATCTTCTGGACTAATGAAGCACGTTGATTACTATGATTTTAGTAACGAGCTGTAAAGGATGCAATATGTCTAGGATCAGACAAAAGAATCAAGATTTAATCATCGAAGTCGCGTGTGAACAATTCGCCACTCATGGTTATGCCGCAACAAAAATGGCTGATATCGCAAAAGCGGCCGACATTCCCAAACCCAACGTCTTCTACTATTTCAGCTCAAAAGATAAGCTCTACAACGCTGTGCTTGAAACCGTCACTCAGCCTTTACTAGAAGCGTCTCGTCCGATTGAAGAGTTGAGCGATCCTGTTGAAGCCTTGTCTCAATATATTCAAACCAAGCTGATCATTTCTCGCGACCATCCACATGCTTCTAAGGTATTTGCCAATGAAGTGATGTCTGGCGCTAAAGTATTGCCGAAAGAGATTGGTGACGAGCTGTATAAGCAATCCCAGATGATTCTTGATAAGTTCTCGACATGGTCGGCGCAGGGCCTAATGGACGATGTTCCCGCTCATCACCTGATGTTTACCATCTGGGCGGCAACTCAAACCTACGCCGATTTTGGCTGGCAGATTTGCAGCGTGATGCAGAAGGACCAACTCGATGATAAAGACTATGCCGATGCCGCTCAGTTCATCACACAGTTAGTGATTAAAGGCTGTGGTGTGAAAAGCTAATGTTGTTTGAACGTTTATCTAGGTGTGTGAGTGACTATAAGCACAGAACCTCTTTTGTGACCTGTTGTGCAATAACTCATTTATCTTGAATTCGGTTCGATTAGGTATGCCATTTTATTTAAATGACAGGTTATAGTATCGCGAAAATTGGCGGCACTTACTCTTCTGAAAAGCGAAAAGCTGGAAACTTATAGATGAAGCCGCTAACAATATTACACGCACAACATTAAGGTTTAGCAATGACGCTTAAAAGCTTGGCATGCACCATCAGCGCAGTTCTGCTTGCAGGTTGCGGTTCAACGGTCGCGACGCAAACATACAACGCTGATCTGATCATCACCAACGGACAGGTTCTCACCATCAATTCAGAAATGGATGTGATTGAAGATGGTGTTGTTGTAGTGAAAAACGACCAGATCATCGCAGTCGGTACCGAGGATTTAATAACTCAATATCGCGCAGAAAAAGTGATTGATGCTCAAGATGGAATCGTCATGCCGGGTATGGTGAACGCGCACAACCATTTACCGATGATCGCGTTTCGTGGCTTAGGGGAAGAGGGTATTTCGAATCGTCTGTTCGCTTACTTCTTCCCTCTAGAAGCCGAAAAGCTAAGCCGTGAACTGATTTACAACGCAACCAAGCTTGGCTCTATCGAACTAGCACAAAGCGGTGTAACCACTTATGCCGATATGTATTACCACATGGATGAAATGGCCAAGGCGACCAAAGAAGTCGGCTTACGCGCTGTGCTCGGCGAAACCGTGATTAAGTTCCCAGTGGTCGATGCCAAAGAACCTTACGGCGGCATTGAATACGCCAAAGGCTTTATCGAACAATACAAAAACGATGAGCTAATCACGCCTGCTTATGCGCCACATGCGGTGTACACCGTGAGCAAAGATAAGCTGCAAGAAATCAACAAGCTGTCTGCTCAATACGATGTGCCGGTGCTGATTCACGTTGCTGAATTCCCGAATGAAGAAAAGCGTATCAAAGATGAAACCAAAGCGACATCGCCAGTTGAATACATGGATGAAATCGGTGTGCTAGACGAGCGCGTAGTGATTGCTCACGGTATCCACCTTTCCGAAAATGACCAAAAGCTTCTCAAGCAAGCTGACGCGGGTATCTCATACAACCCAATGGCGAACGCTAAAGGCGCGACGGGAATCGCACCTGCATGGGATATGTACCGTGCTGACATGCGCATTGGCTTAGGAACCGACGGTCCAATGAGCTCTAACCAAGTCGATATCATGCGCACATTAAGCTACGCAGCAAACATGCAGCGCTTAAAGCATTCAGACCGCACCATCATGATCCCTGAACAAGTGATTGAGATGGCGACATTAGGTGGTGCAAAAGCCCTACACATGGAAGACCAAATTGGTTCTCTTGAAGTGGGTAAGAAGGCGGACATCGTGATTGTCGAGACACAATCGGCGAACATGATGCCAAGTTACGACCCATACGCGACTTTGGTTTATCAAGCGAACCCAAGCAACATCGACACCACGATTGTTAACGGCCAAATCGTAATGGAAAACCGCGTGATGCAGACGGTTCAACTGGATGACATCCGCCAAAGCGTCGATGAGTTTGAAACAGATATCAAAGCCTTTGCCAAAGAGCTTTCTAAGAAGGCGATTAAGTCGAAGAGCTTGATGGATTAAGATGTAAATCGGTTTCTAAAAATCGAACTGAATGAACAAGGCCGACATCACGTCGGCCTTTTTTCGCTTTTCTAGTTAGAGAGTATTTAATTATTCATCGCCAGCTTACCGAGCTTCATCGCCGCGGCGTGGTGGCGGTGCATCAGTTGCTCCATGTCTACGCCAATCACAGCACCATCGTTAACTCGCCATTTTCCGGCAACCATCACTTTATCCGCTTGTTGAGCACCACAAAGTAGTAATGCAGCCAGTGGGTCGTGACTGCCAGAGAAACGAATATCATCGAGCTTGAACATCGCGATGTCGGCTTGTTTTCCGACTTCTAGTGTACCAATGTCGGTTCTGCCCATTGCCGCGGCAGAACCGGATGTCGCCCAGCGCAATGCATCAAAGTGTGAAACGTTGGCGGAACCATATTGCAGGCGTTGTAGATACATCGCCATGCGCACTTCGGCAATCATATTAGAGCCGTCGTTTGAGGCCGAACCATCCACACCTAGCCCGACTTTTACGCCTGCTGCTTCTAGATCGTTGTTTTTACAAATACCGGAAGCCAACATCATATTGGAAGTTGGGCAGTGACTGATACCAATGCCTGCTTTACCCAAACGTTTGATCTCTTCTGGATTGAAGTGAATACCATGAGCGAGCCAAGTGCGCTCGTTCAGCCAACCCACATCTTCTAGGTAATCAACTGGGCGCAAGCCAAACTTCTCTATACAGAAGTCTTCTTCATCGAGCGTTTCGCATAGGTGCGTGTGCATCATGACGTTTTCACGCTCACTGATCTTGGCGGTCTCTTTCATCAGGTCGGTAGTGACTGAGAACGGCGAACAAGGCGCGAGTGCGATTTGAATCATCGCGCCTTCATCACGCTGGTGGTAATCGCGAATCAAGCGTTGGCTGTCATCTATAATGGTCTGTTCGGTTTGAATGGTGTGTCGTGGAGGTAATCCACCTTCATCTTCCCCTAGGCTCATGGAACCTCGGGTAAATATCGCTCTAACGCCCAGTTTCTCTGCGGCCTCGACTTGCAAATCAATAGCGTGCTCAAGCCCGTCTGGTAGCAAGTAATGGTGATCGGAAGCAGTGGTACAGCCCGACATCATCAGCTCAACCAGAGCAAGCTCTGTTGCGAGGCTCATCATCTCCGAATCGAGGTTGGCCCAAACTGGGTAGAGGCTTTGTAGCCAATGGAAGAGTTCTTTATTGAGTGCGCCGGGGTAGGCTCGCGTTAGGGTTTGATAGAAGTGGTGGTGCGCATTGATAAGCCCAGGAGTCACAACATGACGAGAGGCGTCGACGCTGTAATCTACGGGTAAGGTCGGCTCTTTGTGTTTGCCAACCAGTTCAATGATTTTATTACCTTTTATGACGATTCCGCCTTCTGCATCAGCCTGCGAGCCAGTGTAGATTGCGAGAGGATTCTTAATCCAGATGGTTTCCATTCATAGTAGTCCTTAGCCATCTCAGCCTTTTCAGGGAAGAGGGTCTTTATTTGGTATTTGTTGTTGAAAGATAAATTCAAATCAAGGGCGATGAGACATTCACTGTTATCGTTACGCCCGTGATTCTACGGAAATCGGTTTTACGCTCGTTAGCGATTTATCTAGTTCGTTTTTGGCTCAGGGTTATCTGATGCCGTTTGAACTTCAGTTTCTGTTGTTGCTTGTTGAATTTCTAATTGCTCGTCTGAGTGTAGTTCTTCTTCTGCTTGTTCTTTCATTTCTAGCTCAACTTGCGCTTGGCTTTCGGCTAGTGCTTCTTGCTCTTCTGCGCGTGAAGACTTTGGCAGAACAAGGTTCAGCAGTACCGTCATGATAGTGCCTGTAGTGATGCCAGAGTGAAGAAAATTCGCCAAATCATGTGGCAAGTGTTGCAGCAATCTTGGTTCGAAAGTGACGGCTAAACCAGACGCCAAACCAACACAGATTACCAAGGCATTTCGCTTGGTGTCTGCGGCCTTGATCAACATGCGGATACCCGCGTAAGCGATCATACCGAACATCACAAAGCCCACACCACCCAAAACAGGTTTCGGGATCGTGACGGCAATGGCGGCTAATTTCGGGAATAAACCGCCTAAAATCAACAAACCACCGGTTGCAGCCACTACATAACGACTCGCTACACCTGTGATACCTACAATACCGACATTTTGACTGAATGATGCCAGTGGCATTGCCGTTAAAATTGAAGATAAGGTACTGCCAAGGCCATCGCCTAGAAGGCCACGTTTTAAATCTTTACCGGATACTTGGGTTTGACAGTTGTTACCGAGTGCCATGAAATCACCCGTTGCTTCAGCGATAACCACGATGTACACCAAGCTCATGCTGATGATGGCACTCGCAGAAAAGGTGAAGCCATATTTGAAAGGTTCAGGGCCACCAACCCAAGCGGCAGAACTGATTTGCTCAAGGTCGACCATGCCAAGCGATAGCGCCACAATGTAACCGCCCGCTAAACCAATCACGATAGCGGAAGCAGCAACCGCGCCTTTACAGTAAACCGACACGCCAATCACTATCCCCAAAGAGACCAGTGCGAGAAACAGTTTAGGTAGAGTGGCGAATTGTTCCGTGTTGGCAGGAGAGTCGCCAACCCAGTTCATGGCAACCGGTAAAATGGTTAAGCCGATTAAGGTAACCACAACACCACTTACCACGGTCGGGAATAGCTTGCGAACCTTGTCCATATAGAAGCTGGCACCAATGACCACAAACGAGCCGATAAGCGCCGAGCCCATGATGGCGGCGACACCACCTTCGTTACCGATCGAAATAGCGACACCTAAAAAGGCAAAGCTTGAACCCATCACCACGGGTAATCGAATACCAACAGGGCCAAAGCCAAGGCACTGCGCGACGGTCACAATACCAGACGCCAATAGCGCTGCATTGATCAGTGAGACGATCTCGGTGTTGGGCAGGCCGATAGAGGCGCCGACAATAAGAGGCACAGCAACGATGCCACCAATCGAGGCGAGCATATGCTGTAAAGCGAGTAGAAGGGTTAGCCCATGGGGCGGTCTTTCATTAAGGGTGTACAGAAGTTTCATTTGATATTCCTCTGCCTGCGTTTCCGTTTACAGGCGATTGGCGGTCAAATAATGACTTCTACAAACTGCGTAGGGTCATAAAAAAGGTGCACTGAGTCATTAGGAGTTCTGCTCTCGAGTCATCAATGCAATTAGCTTTCTTAAAAATCATGTTGTTGCTTGGCTTGCAAGCCAGCCAAGCAACGTTGTGAGCAATCAAGAAGCGACTGCTCAGGAGCTATAGGATTAACCGATGAATACTAGCTTGGCGATGAAGATAGCCGCTAAGAAGTACATCGAGATAGACACATCTTTGGTTTTACCTGTCGCCAACTTAAGCACTGTGTAGGTAATGAAACCCAATGCGATACCGTTCGCGATAGAGAAGGTCAGTGGCATCATTAGTGCGGTAATCGCGGCTGGAGCACCGTTAGTGAAGTCTTTCCAATCGACGTGCTGCATGCTGCTCATCATCACGAATGCGACGTAAATAAGAGCACCAGACGTTGCGTAAGCGGGGATCATGCCTGCAAGCGGTGATAGGAAAATTGCCGCTAAGAACAACACACCAACCACGATTGCTGAAAGACCTGTACGTGCGCCTGCTGCAACACCGGCTGCACTCTCTACATAACTGGTTACTGGCGGACAACCCACACACGCACCTGCCACACTTGAGATACTGTCGGCTTTGAGCGCTTTGCTCAGGCCTTCAATTTTTCCTGTTTCAGGGTTAGTTAGGTTTGCACGCTCGGCCACGCCCATCAAAGTACCCGCGGTATCGAACATGTTTACAAAAAGGAAAGCTAAGATAACGCTGATCATTGAAACATCGAGAGCGCCCATAATGTCCATTTTTAGGAACGTAGGCGCTAAGCTTGGTGGAGCTGCGAAGAAGCCGTTGTAATGCACTAAGCCAAGCATCATGCCGACCAGAGTTACACTCAAAATACCGATTAGCACCGCACCAAACACTTTGCGTTCACTGAGAACCGCGATGATAAGGAACGCGATAGCGGCCAGTAGCGCTTCAGGTTTAGTGAAGTCACCTAATGATACCAGTGTTGCTGGGTTTTCGACGACGATACCTGCTGTTTTAAGGCCAATTAGACCTAAGAACAAACCAACACCCGCTGTCATGGCATAACGTAGACTCACTGGGATACTTTCAATTATCCATTGGCGGACTTTGTAGAAGCTCATCCCGACAAACAAGATGCCGGAGATAAACACCGCACCCAGTGCCACTTCCCAGCTGTAGCCCATTTCGCTTACTACCGTGAACGAGAAGAAGGCATTCAAGCCCATGCCCGGCGCAAGGCCGACAGGCCAGTTCGCAAATAACCCCATTAACAAACAACCGATAGCTGCACCAATACAGGTTGCGACGAATACCGCTCCTGCATCCATACCCGATGCGGCCATAATTTGTGGGTTAACGAAGATGATGTAAGCCATGGTTGCGAAGGTGGTGACACCGCCGACCAACTCATTTTTCACACTGCTTCCGTGGGCCTTAATTTTAAAGAGTTTCTCTAAAAATCCGTTATTCGCATCTTGGTTGAGTATTTCTGTTTTACTCTCACTCATGTCAGCAAGTCCTTTTATGTTGTGATCCATTTATTGAATACAGCAAGATTTCAATATTAATTTTTAAGGTTTTTCCTAGCCACTAGCTCTCTATTTATTAGTTTCCTAACGGTTAACTCCCTAGCTATGCATTTTCCAGCCATTGGTTTCTAACCATCTGTTTTCTAGCTATTAATCTCAAACTATTAACGTTGTTAGTATTTTCATATGAGCGTGTTTAGTGAGTGCACACCTTTTGGGGTGTACACGTGAATCTGTTTATTATTCGATGGCTGAGCCTAGTTCGAAGTTCTAGGACACGGGACTAACTGCCCCGATAAGTTGAGAAACTGTAAGGCGAGACGAGAAGAGGAACGTGATAATGCGCTTCTGGATCATCTAAGCCGAAACGAATAACCACATCGTCTAGGAAAGGCACGCCATCCAATTCCACACCTTTGCTTTTGTAGTAATCGGCTACGTAAAACACCAATTGATATTTCCCCGGTCGGAAATCATTCCCTGCCAGAATCGGCGCATCGGTTCGGCCATCGGAGTTAGTGATTACCGTCGCCAGCTTTTCTGTTGAGTCTTCATTGACCTTATAAAGCTCTACCTTGATCTCTGCACCCGGTAAGCCGTGAGTCGTGTCTAATACGTGTGTTGTTAATCTTCCCATAGTCCTTTAATAGCGCTTTTGGCGCTCCTCTGTTCCGTGGTTTATCTGTCTGTTTCGACCTTGCAAAGAATGCAACTGGTCACTTTGTTATCACTAACTATGTACGAACTGTACACAATTAGTAAAGCGAATTGTTGTAAAAATGTTAACTATTGTGTCGTTTTTTCTGACTTTATAGATCTTGATTATCGTTTTTTGGTGAGCTTTGACTTTATTAAGCTGTTGTTTTTAAATGGCAATAGTGCGTAAATTTAACTTGAATAACAAAATCTTTACATTGAGATAAATAATTGTATACAATAAATGTACAGGGGTAAGGTTGCTCTGTTTATCGAGAATCCATTTGGTTGAATCATTTGGCGACTCACTTAAAGAGCGGCTAAGCCAACCACTTATGTTAGGAGTACTTGGATGAATAAGGATTATTCAAGAAATTTGATCGGTTACGGAGCTAACCCTCCAAACCCTCAATGGCCAGGCAATGCGCGCGTCGCGGTTTCTTTTGTATTGAACTATGAAGAGGGCGGTGAGCGTTGTTTGTTACATGGAGACGACGAGTCTGAAGCTTTTCTTTCAGAGATCCCGTCAGCACAGCCGATTAAAGGCGAACGTCACATGAGCATGGAATCCATCTATGAATATGGTAGCCGTGCGGGTGTGTGGCGTGTTCTTCGCTTGTTCGATGAATATGAAATCCCACTGACCGTCTTTGCGGTTGCAATGGCGATTGAGCGTCACCCAGAGGTTGCCAAAGTCATGGTCGAAGCGGGTCACGAAATCTGTAGCCACGGTTATCGCTGGATCGACTATCAATACATTGATGAGTCTGAAGAGCGCGACCACATGACCAAAGCGATCGAGATCATCCAACAAGTGACGGGTCAACGCCCACAAGGTTGGTACACAGGTCGAACGGGTCCAAATACGCGTCGCTTGGTTGCAGAAGAGGGCGGTTTTCTTTACGACTCTGATGCCTATGATGATGACCTGCCTTATTGGCACACCGAGACTGGTCATCCGCAATTGGTGATCCCTTACACACTTGATGTGAACGACATGCGTTTTTCAACGGCGCAAGGCTTTAACTCTGGTGAGCAGTTCTTCCAATACCTGAAAGACACGTTTGACACCCTTTATATGGAAGGCGAAACCGCACCGAAAATGATGTCGGTTGGGCTGCATTGTCGTCTGATTGGTCGCCCCGGTCGTATTGCTGCATTAAGACGTTTCTTAGATTACGTAAAACAGCACGACAGCGTGTGGTTATGTCGTCGAATCGATATCGCCAACCACTGGCACCAACATCATCCATATCAACCAAATAACGCTAATCATCAACAGTAGCAGTGAAGCAAGGAGGCTTAACGTGACTGAATTTCGATCATGCCAACCAACAACCATGGACCGCGATACCTTTGTCGCTCACTTTGCTGATGTCTACGAACACAGCCCGTGGGTTGCAGAAGTGGTGTATGACCAAGGTTTGAATGCCGAAGACGACCATATCGAGAATCTTCATCTGAAAATGGCATCGACCTTGTTAAGTGCAGACCAAGGCAAACAGTTGGCTTTGATCAATGCTCACCCGGATTTAGCCGGTCGAGCAGCAGTAAACGGCGAGCTCACCGAGTCGTCGACCAAGGAACAAGCGGGGGCGGGCATCGACCAGTGCAACGCCGAAGAATTTGAAAAATTCACTTCTTACAACAACAGCTACAAAAGTCGCTTCAATTTCCCTTTTATCATGGCGGTGAAGGGAGCCAATCGTTACCAAATTCTTGAGTCGTTCGAGATGCGATTAGGAAATGATAGTGAAACTGAGTTTGCTACGGCGATTCAAGAGATCAACAAGATCGCGATGTTTCGTCTCTGGGATATGTAAGTTAACGGAGTTAACAACTATCTCAGCCCAGTCTTAGTGCGCTAAGAGCACGCTTTATAAGCGAATAAGCCACTAAGTTCTCATTTTATTATTACTTGATTAATTGGATAGGATTACACGGACATGACCCAAACATTTGAACAATACATAAACCTTGCAGACGAAAAACTCGGCGCACAAGCTATCTTCGCAACCGACGATTTTTTCGCGGATAAAAGTCGTCTACTCAGCCACGCGGCGCCAGAGTGGAAAGACGACTTATACGACGATAACGGCAAGTGGATGGACGGTTGGGAAAGCAGACGCAAACGCGGTGAAGGTTACGACTACTGTGTCGTTCGCCTTGGCCTAGCTGGCACTATTGCTGGCGTTGATATTGATACCTCATTCTTCACAGGTAACTTCCCACCTTCGGCATCAATTGACGCGTGTTATTCACCACAAGGTGAGCCAACTGACTCAACAGAGTGGCAAGAAATTCTGCCTTCAATGGCACTACAAGGTGATCATCATCATCTTGAAGCGATTGAAAGCGACCAAGTATTTACGCACCTACGTTTGAACATCTATCCAGACGGCGGTGTAGCGCGCCTACGTGTTTATGGCCGACCAAGTGTGGATTGGGAAGCAATAGATTCTCAGCAACAAGTCGACCTAGCATCGGTTGAACACGGTGGCCGAGCACTGGCATGTAGCGATGAGCACTACGGCAACAAAGCCAACATCTTAGGCCCTGGCCGCGGTGAAAACATGGGTGACGGTTGGGAAACAGCGCGTCGTCGTACACCGGGTAACGACTGGGTTATCGTGGCACTAGGCCACCCAGGTAACATCGAACGCATCGTAGTGGACACGGCTCACTTCAAAGGTAACTACCCAGACAGCTGCTCAATTCAAGCGGCTTACGTGAAAGGCGGTACCGACGACCAAGTAGAAACACAAAGCCTATTCTGGCGTGAACTCTTGCCTACACAAAAGCTGGAAGCACACGAGATTCACGAATTCATTTCTGAGGTAAACGACCTTGGTGCGATTACCCACGTACGTGCAAACATATTCCCAGATGGTGGTATCAGCCGTTTGCGTCTGTTTGGTACGAAAGCGAAATAGGTAAGGAAATGAGTATGAGTAATGGAATACGTCGTTTATCAATCGAACCGTTAACCAAGCAGGCTTTTGCTGAGTTTGGCGATGTTATCGAGTCCGATAATAGTGATTTCTTCATGATCAACAGTGGATCAACACGTCGCTACCACAAGCTAGCGACAATGGATGTGCAAGACCAAGACGGAGAAGCCATCATCAGCATCTTCCAAGCCACACCGTTGAGCTACCCACTGACCATCAAAATGTTAGAGCGTCATCCACTTGGCTCTCAGGCATTCATTCCATTACTTGGTCAACCCTATTTAATTGTTGTTGCGCCAAAAGGCGATGATCCTACATTAGCCAATAGCCGAGCTTTCTTGAGCAACGGTCGTCAAGGAGTGAACTATCACAAAGGGGTGTGGCATCACCCAGTTCTCGCCCTCACCGAGCAAGACCAGTTCTTGATCGTCGATAGAGGCGGCGAAGGACACAACTGTGACGAAGTTTATTTCGACAGCGACCGAGTGGCATTGCATTTGGACGATCTGCCAACGGACGACAATAAGGAAGAGCAACGCTTAGCTAAAGCGTTGTGATACAGGAGTTTATTATGGATCCGCATATTACAGAATGGTTGAACCTAGCAATACGCTGGGCTCACATGATTGTTGGTGTTGCGTGGATAGGCGCATCATTTTACTTTGTTTGGTTAGAGAATAACCTTAACCGAGTTAACCCTAAAACGGGCCTTTCAGGCGACTTATGGGCAATTCACGGCGGTGGTATTTATCACCTAGAGAAGTACAAACTTGCGCCCCCAGAGATGCCAGAGCACCTGCACTGGTTCAAATGGGAAGCCTACTTCACGTGGATCACAGGTGTGTGTCTACTGGGTGTGGTTTACTACCTCAACGCGGAGATTTACCTGATTGCACCGGGCTCTGGCCTTGATTCAACAACCGCAATCGCGATTGGTATTGGTTCATTCGTTGCCGGCTGGTTTATCTACGACTTACTGTGTGACTCACCATTAGGCAAAACACCCGTGTTGCTTGGCGTTGTGCTGTTTGTGCTGCTCGTCGCTGCGACGTACGGCCTAACTCAAGTGTTCAGTGGCCGTGGCGCTTACATCCATGTTGGTGCGATCATTGGTACCATCATGGTGGGTAACGTATTCCGCGTTATCATGCCTGCGCAGCGTAACTTGGTGAAAGCGATTGAAGAGAAGCGCGAACCGGATCCGGCATTACCAGCGAAAGGTCTACTGCGTTCTCGTCACAACAACTACATGACACTGCCAGTGCTGTTCATCATGATCAGTAACCACTTCCCAAGCACTTATGGCTCGGAATACAACTGGCTGATCCTTGCTGGGCTAGCGATCTTCAGTATCTTGGTGCGTCACTACTTCAACACCCGTCATGGTAGTCAGAAGTTTGCCTGGACAGTACCTGTAGCTGCATTGGGTATGATCACGCTTGCGTTTGTTACCTCACCTTACGCGAAAAAGCAGATGACTCCGGTTGTACAAGCGCCAGTGGTTCAAGAAGTGCAAGTCAGCGCGACGGAATCAGCGACAGAAGAACTTGCTGCAAACGACACCGCTTCAACGACTAGTTCTCAGGCCGCACCAGCAGACCACGCAATGCAAACTGCTAGCGCAGGCGTCAGCTTTGAAACTATCAACAAAGTCATTCAAGAGCGCTGTTCTGTGTGTCACTCATCAACCCCGAGCCACGCCGCTTTTGCTGCTGCGCCAGCCGGTGTGATGTTTGATACCCCAGAAGAGATCAAAGCCAACGTACCAAGGATTGTTGCTCAAACCGTAACAACCAAGGTGATGCCGCTCGGCAACATGACTCAAATGACCGACGCAGAGCGCGCACTCATCGGCACTTGGGTAGAGCAAGGCGCTACGCTTCAATAATGATGTAAATCCTTTACCTAAGAGCATGAGTCTTAGGTGAGGCTTGGGGAGAGTTTGGTTTACGGGCACGCGCCAAACTCATCCCACCCTGTTTCCCCGGTTCATATAACCGGGGCTTTTTGTTTTTGGACAAAGGTAATGCAGATTTATCATTCAGTTGGTGACTCTAGGTGCATATGTGGTTTAGAGTTCGAAGAATTGGGTTTTATTAAGTATTTTGGTGTAATCAAATCTTTATGTTACCTATGCTAACAATTTTACTTGATTATTCTTATTAAAGTTAAAGCTGTATTGAAATATCAAGTGTGCATCCACCTAAACTTGACCTAGGCATATAGGAAACCATTAATGAGTAACGTTATTCCATTTAGAAAGAAACCAACTTCAACTCAACACCCGAAAACAACGATTAAGATGAGCGATTGCCATTTTGAAGAAAATGGTATCGGTATGCTTTTAGGAGAAGGTGTAGAAGTTGAAATGGATACAACTACTTTCCTTAACAATGGCATGGGGATTGTTGCTGGCTCAACCGATGAAAAATTTCTTCAAGCGTTGTCTGAATCAAAACCTCAAGAAAGGCTAGGGTTTGCGAATGAACTAAATCAATTCGCTAGCATTCCAGATAAAGAACTACGTACACAAGAAATAGAGAAGTCTTCTATTTCCAGGAAATTATCTTCAATAGCCAATATTGCGACTGTCACAACTTGGCTTAATGAAGTTATTGAGGGCGTATCAAGCGTAGATTTTGAAGCGTTATTAAATACGATTATGGGTAGCTAGCGAGATAAAAACAGCTGAAGAGAACTTACTTAAGCTTGGTATCTCGCATAGGTGGCTTACAGTCTTTTAGCTATATCGTTTAGCAAGGAAGCTCTGTGAGTCATTGCATGTCGATAGTAAGTACTTACGTTTAAACTGATTCATTGCGTGCGCAGTCCTGTATAAGGTTCTTGATATGAATCTCTACCCATGGCACTTTTAGTCCAAATTGACTTTAGTTAGGACAAAAAATGGAAGACTTGATAGTCGCGTATTTTAGGGCATTGAGCTCATTCTTTAGGTATCTGTTTCAGTCGATATTGATTGAGTTCATTGGTTACGGAGCTGGCTGGATAGTTTGTAAAGTATTCACATTGGGGCGCTTCCCCCCATTGATTCCAACTGAAAAAGAGCGAACCAGAATCTCTTATATCGGAGCTATTAGCATCGTGTTGCTTCTGTTAGCAATTGGTGTGTTCAATAGTTTGTGATTCGGAGTAAGGATATATGAAATTTTATCCCGCGGAACAATACCAAGCAGCTTGCAACGAGCTGTTTATCCGATACGAACGTGACATCAAAAAGCTAATCCCTAACGCGAGAGTTGAGCACGTAGGTGCATCTTCTATTCCATCTGCAGTATCTAAAGGCGACTTGGATATATTCGTCGGTATTGAATCGAGTGAACTTGAGTACGCCATTGAACAACTCACAACACTCGGCTTCAATGAGAAACTCGATACCTTAAGAACGCCGGAGCTGTGCATGTTGGAGTCTACATCAGGACATGACGTGGCCTTGCAAGTAGTTGCCAATGGTTCTGAGTTCGAATGTTTTCTAAGGTTTCGTGACAAGCTACGTGCGAATCCGGCATTAGTGGAGCAATACAACACCCTCAAAATGTCTTGTGAAGGTTGGCCACAAGATGAATACCGCGAAAAGAAGTCGGCTTTTATCGAGCATGTGTTGGCTTTGAAATAACAACAAGTTTCGATTGGATATTATTCATCCAAATCCTAACTTTTTGTGCTGTTTTTACTTTCCTCTTACACTCTTTTCAAATATCGAATTTAGTATCAAATTTCTCTTTGTTATACAGGCAAGTCTCTCATTATGAAGAACTTCTTTGATAGCGAACTCATGCTCTCTAGCTCTTTGAATTTCGTTTTGCTATCGCTTGGGCTAACGCTCCTTTTTCATCTTCCGATTTGGTGTGGGTTCAACTTGAGCCGACGCAAATGGAAGCTTATGGATTATTTATGGCCGTTCTTGGCGGGTATCGGGATGCTGGGTGCAGTGTCTGAGATTCGTGCGAAAGTAGCGGGTGATTGGGTTGAAACCGAACAAACTAGAGCGGTGGCGATTTTAGAATCGGTTCAGCAGTTTTCTTTGGATAAATTAAGAAGCGACATCTGTACAGGTCAGCCATCTTTGGACTCTCACGGGCAACACCATGAGGCGTGTTTATGGTATTTGAACACGGCGATCACGTTCAAAGATGTCGATTTCACCTTGTTACCCAACGCATCGGATTTTACGGTTCCTGCGCCGAGCGTGTCGCTGGTTGAAAGCGATGCCGTGTGGGTGGATGGTATGCTGAGTCAGTATGAGAAGCAGAAAAACCAATACATAAAAACCAGAGAAGCGCAGGTGAAGCAGCCATTAGAAAGCCTCTTCTGGTATGTGAGTCCTTACTTAGTCTGTTTCGCTATTGCTCTGCGCCTTACTAAAGTGACGGCAGAGCTTAAACTGGATAAGTGCGTAAACAATTAACTCGACATAGACAGCGCGAACGACAGTAAAATAGGCAAGGTAACCACACTTAGGAAGTTGCCGAACAACACCATAGATGCGACTTTAGGCGGCTCGACATTGAACCGTTCAGCGAACAGGTAGTTCATCACGGCAGGTGGCAGCATGGTGAACAGCACCATCATTTGTAGGTGCAGCGTTGGCAGCGGGATAAAGAAGTAGATGATGGCGAAGGCGATGGCACCAGTAAACAGCGATTGAGCCGTACACAGCAAGCCAACTTTGAGTCCGCTTAGCTTCAAGTTCACCATTTGCGAACCCAACGACAACAGCATAATTGGGACAGCAGCTTGTCCAAGCAGTGAAGTGGCTTCGTAGATTGGATTCCATACTGCAATGCCAGACAGGTTGAGCGTCATCGCTAATGCTGCGGCTAAGAATATCGGCATCTTGAGGATCTGTTTGATCGGATTACCTTCGCTTAGTAGCGCTAAACCGACACTAATGTGCACGCATGCCGATACCACAAACAGCAATACCGCAGGGGCTAATGCACTCTCACCAAAGGTATAGGTGAACAGGGGAATGGCCAGGTTGCCACTGTTGCGGAACATATGTGGCGGCGCCCAAGCTTTGAAGTTGAGCTTAAAGATCTTACAGATTGGTATCATCAATAAAGCGGGCACCAACACCGCGACCAAAGAGGCGGTGATGAGTGGCAGTTGTTCGGTGTCGAGAGGCATGGTGGTCAGCGAGGCAAACACTAGCGCAGGAATACACACATCCATGTTGATGCGATTGATCGGTTTGAAATCGGGCTTGAGCCAACGACCCACCGCAAAGCCAGCACTGGCTAAAGCAAAAACGGGAAACAGAATGCTGACGACCTGTTCGAACATAGAATTCCTTTCTAGATTGAGTGCTTCCATTTAGCTGAGAAACGAATGTTTTAGAGAGACGCTAAAGTGAAGTATGAAGTCGATATGTATAAACATTAACCTATCAATATAATGACTTGGCGTCACCGAAGATCGTTGTTTGTGAACGGTTAATTTATATTTCTTTGAATGAAGCACAAAAAAGACCAGTGGCATCAGCAACTGGTCTTTCAAGGCTAGATAAATCTGGACGGATTTTTAATTAACGACGGCTGTCGCTGTCTAGCGATTGTTACTCGGTTTTCAGTCTAGCTAACGAGCTTTTGATAATCTTTGAAATTCACATCGTAGGCTTTCTCGCCGTAGATGTAAGTCTCGCTGACGGTTCTATCGTCACCCAGGCTCATCAATACAAATAGCTTCTCTTCAAGCTTGGTCGCTTGTTCCATTCTAAAGCGCATCAATTGTGTGGCGTGTAAGTCCAACACCACGAAATCGGCTTCTTTTCCTACTTCCAAGTTGCCAATCTTGTCTTCTAAATGCAGTGAACGTGCACCACCTAATGTGGCTAAGAATAGCGACTTAGCTGGGTGCAATTTCTTATGTTGAAGCTGCATGATCTTATAGGCTTCACTCATGGTTTGTAGGATTGAGAAGCTAGTGCCTGCGCCGACATCAGTCCCCATACCAACACGAATGCCGTGCTCTTCCATTTCTGGTAATCGGAATAAACCTGAGCCTAAGAACAGGTTAGAGGTCGGGCAGAAAGCAATGGCAGATTCCGTGTCGGCTAGGCGCTTACATTCGCAATCAGACAAGTGAATGCCATGGGCGAAAACCGAACGTTTGTGCAGTAGGCCATAGTGGTCATACACATCCAAATAGCTGTCGCGCTCTGGGAACAGTTCTTTTACCCATTCAATCTCTTTCTCGTTTTCAGAAAGGTGCGTGTGCATATACACATCTGGGTACTCTTCTAGCAATTTACCAACGGTAGCCAATTGTTCTGGTGTACTGGTTGGCGCGAAACGAGGTGTCACGGCATAAAGCAAACGCCTGCGGTTGTGCCATTTCTCAATCAGTTCTTTGGAGTCGGCGTAGCCAGATTCTGGCGTGTCGGTGAGGTAATCAGGCGCATTGCGATCCATCAAAACCTTACCCGCAATCATACGTAGGTTGCGCTTCTCAGCTTCTTCAAAGAAAACGTTAACCGACTCTTTGTGTACCGTGCCGAACACGAGTGCCGTGGTTGTGCCGTTGCTTGCTAGTTCGTCTAGGAATAGCTTCGCCACTTTGTGTGCGTAGACTGGGTTTTTGAAGCGCTTTTCTTCTGGGAAGGTGTAGTTCTCTAACCAATCAAGAAGTTGCTCACCGTAAGACGCGATCATCCCTGTTTGAGGGTAGTGGATGTGCGTATCAATAAAGCCAGAGGTGATCAGCTTGTCTTTGTATTCTTTGACTTCGAGTGTTTTAGGTTGGCGAGCCAATACCTCGTCGACATGGCCCAAGTCGACGACATGGCCGTTCTCAACCACTAAAACACCGTCTTCAAAATAGTCGTAAGACTCATCGATGCCGACGTCTTTTGGGTCGGCGACGCTGTGTAAAATACTGGCGCGATAAGCTTTGCGTTGCGTTGTCATGTTTACTTCCTTTTAATGACTTCAGCGACGTTATGGCCACTGAAGCTTTGCGACTTGTGTTAGGCGATCTTCTCTTCCAATGGTGGTTCGCCTACGTCGCTTGGTTGACTGTGTTGATCGGTCAAACCCTGATTTCGATATTGTTTGGTTGGGCGCTTTTGTTCAAGCGCTTGGCCTTGATAGTGTGCGATCAGTTCACCCGCAACCGATACCGCAATTTCGGCAGGATGTTTGCCATTCACGGCGCTAATGCCAATCGGGCAAAGCATGGTTTCGATTTGTTCTTGGCTGTAGCCGCGCTGCTCTAAGCGGAAGTCGAACTTCTTACGCTTGGTAAGCGAGCCGATCATGCCAAAGTAACGGCTGTCTTCACGGTCAATAATGGCTTTGGTTAGGTCAAAATCGAGCTGGTGGTTGTGGGTCATCACAAGGTAATAACTGTTTGGTTGCATGTGTTTCACTTCACCGACTGGGTCGTCTGAGACAAGCTTTTTAACACCGTGTGGCAGCGTTTCAGGGAACACTTCTTCACGTTCATCAATCCAGGTCACACGGAAGGGTAGGGTTGCGACAATGTGCAGCAGCGCTTTGGCAACGTGGCCTGCGCCAAACAGCACAAGGTGGTTCTGCTGAGTGCCAATCGGTTCAAAGCTTAACGTTGCCATTCCGCCACAACATTGGCCTAAACGAGCACCTAGGTTGAAGCGTTCCACTTTGAGCGATTTTTCACTGGCAATCAGCATCTCTCGAGCCATTTTAGTGGCCACATGTTCAAGGTGACCACCACCAATCGTAGCGATGATTCGGTCACGAGTGACAAGCATTTTGGTGCCCGCATCGCGTGGAACGGAACCTCTGTCTTCAAGAACCGTCACCATCACACACGGTTCGTAGTTCTCTTCCAGTTTTGCCAGTTCGTGAATCCAATTATCCTTAAACATACGTCCTCCTAAATCCCTTCTATACTTCCCAAGCTATCATGAGCCTTATTAAGCCGTTTCTGATTGAACATCGACCGAAGTCGGAGCCGTTTCAGTGACTTCCTGAATCGCCATCAGAATACGCTCTGGTGTCGCAGGTGTGTTGAGCTTAGGAATCGCGCCATCAACGGCCACGTAGCTAATCGCATCTTTCAGTGCGCTCCATACCGACATACCCAACATGAAAGGTGGCTCACCCACGGCTTTCGAGTTGAAGACGGTGTCTTCTGGGTTGCTGCGGTTTTCCAAAAGGTGTGTTCTGAAATCAATTGGCATATCGGCAATTGCTGGGATTTTGTAACTCGCAGGGCCATTGGTCATTAAGCGGCCTTGTTGGTTCCACACCAACTCTTCCGTTGTTAGCCAGCCGACACCTTGCACAAAGCCACCTTCAACTTGGCCGATATCAATCGCAGGGTTCAATGAAGCGCCCACGTCATGCAAAATATCAACACGCAGAATCTTGTTTTCGCCGGTTAGAGTATCGACGATAACCTCTGAACAAGATGCGCCATACGCGTAGTAGTAGAACGGGCGACCGCGCGCTTTTTCGTGATCGTAATAGATCTTTGGAGTGCGGTAGAAGCCAGTGCTAGATAGCGAAATCTGGTTAAACCAAGCCAGCTCAACAAACGAGTTGAAGGTCATGATTTCATCGCGGATCTGCACCATGCCATTCTTAAATACCACCTCTTCAGGCCACACTTTGAAGTGCGAAGAAGCGAAGTCGATCAGGCGCTGCTTAATGGTCATTGCGGCGTTTTGCGCGGCCTTACCGTTGAGGTCGGTGCCCGATGAGGCTGCGGTTGGTGATGTGTTCGGAACTTTGTCTGTGTTTGTAGCGGTGATCTGGATACGTTCGACATCGACTTGGAACTCCTGTGCAACGATTTGCGCCACTTTGATGTTCAAGCCTTGCCCCATTTCCGTACCACCGTGATTCAAATGAATACTGCCATCGGTGTAGATATGGATGAGCGCACCTGCTTGGTTCAAGAAAGTCGCAGTAAACGAGATGCCGAATTTCACTGGTGTGATCGCAAGGCCTTTCTTCAAGATAGGGCTTTGCTTGTTGAACTCAGCGATTTCTTTACGACGTGCGTGATAGTCACTGCTGCGTTCAAGCTGTTCGGTTATCTCAGGTAAAAAGTTGTCTTCAACGGTTTGGTAGTAATGGGTCACGTTACGGCCTTCTTCGCCGTAGTAGTTCGCCTTACGTACTTCCAAAGGATCTTTTTTCAGGTAACGCGCAATCTCGTCCATAATGTGTTCAATGGTCATCATGCCTTGCGGACCACCAAAGCCACGGTAAGCGGTGTTCGATGCTGTATTGGTTTTGCATCGATGACCGACCACAGTTGCATCACCTAGATAATAGGCGTTGTCTGAGTGGAACATCGCGCGGTCGACAATAGAACTTGATAAGTCTGGCGAGTAGCCACAGTTACCTGCAACGGTAATATCGGCACCTTGAATCACACCATTGTCGTCAAAACCGACCGTATATTGATTGTAGAACGGGTGGCGTTTACCAGTTTGCTGCATGTCTTCATTGCGCAGCAAACGCATTTTTGTAGGTCGACCTGTAAGGTGAGCAATAACCGCAGCCATACATGCTGGAGAGGCCGCTTGGGTCTCTTTACCACCGAAACCACCACCCATACGACGCATATCAATCACGACTTTGTGCATCGGTACGCCAATCACTTTCGCAACCAGTTTTTGAACTTCGGTCGGGTTTTGTGTCGAGGTGTAAACGATCATGCCGCCATCTTCGGTTGGCATCACGCTACTGATTTGAGTTTCTAGGTAGAAGTGTTCTTGTCCGCCGATCTCTAGGTCGCCAGAGATCACGTGTTTTGCTTTTGCCAGTGCAGCTTTAGAGTCGCCACGTTGTTGAGTGTGGCTTTCTGTTACGAAGTGCTCTTTGTCTAGCGCTTCTTTCACATCAAGAATCGCAGGTAGCTCTTCGTATTCAATAATGGCTGCATGTGCGGCTTTGCGTGCCGTTTCTAAATCGTTGGCTGCCACAGCAATCACGGGTTGGCCGTAGTATTCAACTTTGCCATCGGCAAGCAGTGGGTCACCCGGAAGAATCGCACCGATATCCAGCTCACCCGGTACGTCTTTGGCTTGAATGGCAATTGCCACACCTTCGAATTCGTAACATGGTGACAGGTCTATTTTGGTGATGTTGGCGTGTGCTTGCGTGCTCAGGCGAGCGTAGACATGCAGTTGATTTGGGAACTCTAGGCGGTCATCAATGTATACCGCTTCGCCCGTGACTTGCTTGGCTGCACTGTCGTGTTTAACGCTTTTACCGACGCCAGTTTTAAGGTCTTGTTTTGCAATGGTAACCATCTCTTCGTGGGTCATCGCATGCTCGTGTGATTTAGACATAAGACGTTACCCTTGTTTCGATTTGGTTGTTTTTGTTCTGTTGTTCAATGAAGTAGCGACGCAGCATGTTGGCCGCCGACAATGAACGGTATTCTTGGCTTGCACGGAAATCAGAGAGCGGCTCAAAGTCGTTATACAGTTCCTGCATCGCTAACTTAATATTAGCGTCTGTCCACGGTTTGCCTAATAACGTATTTTCACAACGCGCCGCGCGCTTAGGTGTTGCAGCCATACCGCCAAAGGCGATACGAGCGTAAGAAACCTTGCCGTCTTCGATTTGAATATCAAACGCACCACACACTGCAGAGATGTCATCATCTAAACGCTTAGACAGCTTGTAAGCTCGGAAGCTGTCGTTAGTTGGCTTAGGAATGATGATCTGCTCAATGAATTCACTCTCTTTTTGCGCCGTCACTTTGTAGCTGATGAAGTAGTCTTCAATCGGCATCGTACGTGACTCGTCGCCGCAACGAAGTTTGATCTTCGCGTTCAGGGCAATCAGCAGAGGAGGGGTGTCACCGATAGGCGAGGCATTGGCAACATTACCGCCGATGGTGCCTTGGTTACGCACTTGCAGTGAAGCAAAGCGATGCAGCAGTTCACCAAAATCTGGGTAGTGTTTTTTCAATAGTGAGTAAGAATCACTGATAGGCAGGTTGGCACCAATGATTAGATCGGTGTCGGTCTCTTCACATACCTTCATGTCTTCAACAAGGTTCACGCTGATCAGTGTTTCAATCTCACGATGGAATTGCGTCACTTCCAGCGCTAAATCCGTACCGCCAGCAACCAGCTTAGCGTTCGGGTGGGCTTGAAAAAGCTTGGCCAACTCATCGGTGCTTTTTGGGGAAAAAGCGGTGAGGTGACCAAGGCGTAAGTTGGCCTCAGTGTCTTGAATGCTTTCTAGCTTCTTGATGGTGTTGCGTTCAAGTTCAGCAAATTGGTCGATCAAAGGTTGGTCTGTTGAAAGTGACATCGCAGCATCAACAATTGGTCGGTAGCCTGTACAACGACATAGGTTACCCGCCAGTGATTCCATGACGTCTTCTTTGCTCGCATCGGGTTTGTTTTTGCCTAGCGCAAACATCGACATGATGAAGCCCGGCGTGCAGTAACCACACTGTGAACCGTGAAAATCAACCACCGCTTTTTGTACTGGGTGCAATGAGCGATCTCGATTTTGCAGATCTTCTACTGTGATCAGTTGCTTGCCATGCAGCGCTGAAACGAACGTAAGGCAAGAGTTCACCGAGCGGTATTGTAGCTGTCCATCAACCACCTCACCCAGAACTACCGTACATGCACCACAGTCACCCGACCCACAACCTTCTTTGGTACCGGTTTTATTAACCTTGGTACGAAGGTAGTTGAGCACTGTCATATTTGGCGACAGATTATCTTCGCGTCTTATTTCCTGATTGAGCAAAAAAGTAATCAAGAGACCTCCTTGTAAATCGACATATTTCCATGTGTATTCTTTTTGACTTCTAGGTCAATAATTATCCATCCTGACCCTGCGGTCAACTATTTATTTACAAAAATGCAACAAATAGTCTTTTGTGGTGATTGTATACAATTTTATTTTAACTTTAATTGCTTGTTTTATAAGGGTTTGAATTAAAGTCGAACAGTTTTTTGGTGTGAATGAATTGATAGCTATGTATACAAGATAAAGGAGGGGCTTATGGCACTGTTGGAAGTGATTCTATAGAGGCTAAGATCGTTGTTGAGGGCAGAATAGACTGTATTTTTAGATGGATGTGAGTTGATCGTCGTCTTTATTTTTAGGGGAGAGGGCATAAAAAAGAGAAGTAAACGCAGAGGCTTACTTCTCTCCTGTATTGTTAATAAAAAGCTGTTAACAAAAAGCTGTTAACAAAAAGCTGTTAACGGATGGTTATTAAGCGCTTGTTGAATCTTCTATGACTTACTCTTAAGCAGATCTGAGAACACGACATGCAGATCACTAGAAGCTGTGCTGCTGTCTAGGTTGAGCTTCGAACGAATATGGCTTAGGTGTTCTTGCATCAACTCTACGGCTTGTTGTTCATTGCCTGACTCTATCGCATCCAGTAAGCCTGAGTGTTCGTCTAGAGAACAGTTCGAGTGGTTGCCCGTTTCGTACTGAGCGATCAGCAGTGAAGTTTGCGATACCAAGCTGCGTTGGAAAGCCAGCAGTGGCGCGTTCTCAGCCATTTCAGCCAGTTTGATGTGGAACTCACCAGATAAACGTAAGCCAGAACCATAGTCACCTTGGTCAAAGGCGCAGTTCTCTTTCGCGACCAGTTTTCTACACTCGTCGATTTGGGCTTTGGTTGCGTTCTTAACCGCTAGCTCAGTGATCGCAATTTCCATCACTTCACGTGCTTTGAAGATTTGTTTGGCTTCGTCTACCGTTGGCGCAGCAATCACTGCACCTCGGTTAGGACGGATCACCACAACTTGTTCTAAGGAGAGACGCAGCAAGGCACGGCGGATAATAGTACGGCTAACGCCAAAGATTTCTGCTAGTGCTTCTTCGCTTAATTTGGTGGCTGGTGGCAGCCTTTGTTCTAGTATCGCGTCGAAGATATGGCAGTAAACAACATCGTCTTGAGTCTGGCCTGTTACTTTCGTTTTTACACCTTTGGAGACAGAGTTTTTGAGAACTGTCATAGAGATAAGGACCCTTGTTTAGTCGAGTTGGCTTGGTCGAGAATAATTCATGAGTATTACTCTATATTGTATACATTTATCTATACAATGCCACTGGATGAAAGTGCGATGCACGCTTATTTGTTAATGACTTATAACATTTAGTTTGCGGGGAACTGTGTGCAATCTAAAGCTTTAAGCCATTCTTCTTGAACTAGACGCGGTTGTCGCCACAGCTGTATGCCACGATCTGGCTGATTTCGCTGAGGCTACGACCTGATTGCTGCTGCCATTCGTTGAAAGCCTTACTCGCCGCGACTTGTGCTCGCTTGGTGTTACGACCGCTATCCACCACATCGGTACTGCGCAAATGCGCTTCAACGTCCGATGACAAGATGAAGGTATCTTTGCCCATTTGGCGTAAGGTGTAAGCGCCAGTGTTACCGCCCAGTCGCTTGCCGTGTTTCTTCAGATAATCCCAAAGTTCGGTGATGCGTTCTGATGGCCAGTCGGCAACCATTTGCGAGAACGAATCGGCCTCACGCTTGGCGTTGTGAATCATGGTGGCATTGGCAGGGATGGTCATCACCTTAGTAAGGTGACGAATAATACGCGGGTCTTGCGCTTTTTGTTCCCACATTTCATTCGGCAGCATCAGCATTTTTTCGATATTGAATTCAAAGAACACTTCTTCAAATTGCGGCCATTTCTTCCTCACTACATTCCATGAAATACCACACTGGAATACTTTTTCAGTAAAGGCGGCTAGCCAACGATCGTCGGTGATTTGTGATAGCTCGGCTTGTGAAAGGGGCGCACGAATAATTTTTTCGAGTTCGGCCGCTCCGCCTTTGCGGTGAGCTGCACGTTGGTAAATAGTATCGAATTTTTCTTGGGTCATGAAGGTTCCAAATTACATCTGTGTATCTTGAGTATGTAGCCAATGCTTAATGATATGGGGTCAAATCTAGTAATTAAAACGAACTAGCTAAGCTTTAATTCCATTTGATATAGAGGCCAGGTTTTGCCATTGAATTCTTTGAACTTGGGTTCTTTGTCGACCACTTGAAAGCCAGCTTTGTCGTAGCAACGTTTTGCTCCGATATTCTGTTGAAAGACCGCCAAGCTGATGGTGGTGACATCAGGGATTTGTTTCGCAGCGTCTAATGCACTTTCTATCATGGATTGCCCAAACCCTTTGCCTCGTTGGTTTGGGTGAATGGCCACTCGGCAGAATCGAAGTTCACTGTCTGACATACGTTGAAACTCCATAAACCCGATCAGTTCTGAGTTATTGCCGTTCGAATTCAGTTCAGAGAGAGCACTAGACTCAGAGAAGGTATATAGCTCAACTTGAGGCTCTTGAGAGCGTTCGATGATGGAGGCGGCTTCTAACGGCCAACCAAAGGTTCGTCCGCCCCACAGTACATAGTCTTCGAGTGATGTGAACCAAGTGACGATCTCATTGGCATCGGAGGCTTTAAAGCGGTTTATTTCCATATCCTTGTCTCTTCCTTATCGCGTGTCTCTTTTTCTAAACCGCTAAACTTCCGTGCCCAACTGCTCAAGAAAGCCACGCATGTAATCGGTGCGCTTGTTGGCTTCTAACTTGGCTGATTCTGTATTCATGGTTTCTGCTAGCTTAAACAGCTTCACGTAGAAGTGGTCGACGCTGTAATGCTTGTCATCTAAGTCACGATGTTCAGCGAACGGGTCTTCGTGGTTATACAGCTCGGCATTAAAGCTCTGACCCACATACAAGCAGCGAGCGATGCCAATTGCTCCGAGCGAATCAAGGCGATCGGCATCTTGGACTATCTGAGCTTCTAAGGTTTCAGGTGTGATGTTGGCGCTGTAGCTGTGCGTGACAATGGCATGATGGATCTCATCAAGATAGGACGCGGGATAGTCGATAGATTTGAGGAAAGAGATCGCCTTGTCTGCTGCCATTTGCGAGCTTTTGGCTCTGTCTGGATGGTTCTTAGGAAAGGTGAAACAATCATGAAGGTAAGCGGCGGGTAAAACGACTTCAAGCTTAGCCTGTTCTTGAGCACACAAAGCCTTAGCGGTTTTGACTACGCGCTTAATGTGGCTAATGTCGTGTGCTGCATCTTGTGTCATTTCTCGTTGTGCAAAATCAAGCAGTTGGTCTTCAAACTTTTCCTTCACGCGTCTCTTTCTCCCTATGTAGACGTTAGCAATCTTGTTGATCACCTAGCATTTATTTCACATCGACTTTAACAGTTTCAAGCGCGAGTTTTTATCTTTTATAAAAGGAATACCAACAAAAAAACCGACTCTGTGAGTCGGCTTAATAGAGGGGCTTGTCTACGTTGATAAAAGCATTATCAACGGCAGTCAGAGCTTAAGCTGCAGCTTGTTGAAGCTGCGCTAACACATGATGCAGTGACGGGCTGATCGTGTGACCAAGCGCTTTAACTTCTTCGCAAGGCTCAACCAAATCTGGAATTTGGAAGCTGATCATGTTCGCTGCCATTGATGCACGAATACCGTTGTTCGAATCTTCGAACGCTAGGCAGGTTTCAGGCGCAACACCTAGGCGTTCAGCCGCCAGCAAGTAAATCTCTGGGTGAGGCTTGCCGTGAGTCACTTCGCAGCCTGTGCTTAATGAAGTGAAGTAAGAATCTAGGCCAGCCAGCTCAAGCTTCTTCTTCGCGATATCAAGCTGAGTGGAGGTCGCCACCGCGATTGGAATGTCATTCGATTTTAGCCATTCAAGCAGTTCAATCACGCCATCTTTTACTGGGATTGCTTGGTTTTTAACAATTGCACTGTAGCGGGTGCGCCATTCATTATTCAGCGCTGGGTAATCTAGCCCTTCACCGTAACCGTTTCGAAAAATCTGTTCGATGGTTTTTGCGTTACAGCCAATGATGCCTAGGTAAACATCCTGCAAAAACGGAACACCTTGCGCGTGACATGCTTCTTCAAATACCTGCATACAAAGTCGCTCGGTGTCGAGCAGCAGTCCATCCATATCAAAAATAGCAGCTTGAAAATTCATATACGTGGTTCTTTCTGTGTTGTCGTCGTGAGGGCGGGTATTTTGACATAGTGTCTAGTGATAGGCGAGTCAACGTTCAGTAAGAATGTATCCAATCGGCTCGGCAATATGCTTCTGAATGACTTTAAGTATGATTGATTACGGGTTGAATGATATCGTTCAGTTATGAGCCTGATATTTTATAGGCCATCCAGATCTAACAGAAACAATTATGATTATTCCACATAACAAATCTAGCTTGTGAGTCTGGCTTCTTATTACATTTCATAAACTTACGGGCGTGTTAGCGTGACCATAATCTTATAAAAAACAATTACCGGGAGCCTGCAATCATAGTGTGACCAAGCAATAAGTAAATGGCTGAGCTTAGGGAGAAAATAACATTAGTCCATATTTTTAGCAGGGTTGCTTATGTTGTATT
This sequence comes from Vibrio sp. 10N.286.48.C11, assembly GCF_041469805.1. NCBI lineage: Bacteria > Pseudomonadati > Pseudomonadota > Gammaproteobacteria > Vibrionales > Vibrionaceae > Vibrio > Vibrio sp. 10N.286.48.C11. The sequence continues at coordinate 50,626 of NZ_JBFRLK010000044.1, forward strand.
TTGAGTTTCTATTTTTATTAGTCGTCCTTTATATCGGGTCTCGGTATGGCGGTATTGGCTTAGGGGTTGTTTCTGGTATTGGTTTGGTTATCGAGGTGTTTGTCTTCAAGATGCCACCCACGTCTCCACCTGTCACCGTAATGCTGATCATCCTCGCCGTTGTTACTTGTGCTTCGATCCTCGAAGCGGCAGGTGGCTTGAAATACATGCTGCAAGTGGCGGAAAGGGTGCTAAGAAAGAACCCGAAACGCGTTACCTTGATTGCACCGTTCGTGACTTACTCGATGACATTCTTATTGGGTACAGGCCACGCGGTTTACTCAATTATGCCAATCATCGGCGATGTTGCGTTGAAGAATGGTATTCGTCCTGAGCGCCCGATGGCGGCTGCGTCTGTTGCGTCTCAACTAGCTATTACCGCATCTCCAATTTCAGCCGCTGTGGTGTACTACCTCGCGCAGCTTTCTGATATTCAACATTCTATTACTCTGCTTTCCATTTTGATGGTGACGGTACCTGCAACCTTATTTGGTACGTTTTTGCTTTCTTTGTACAGCTTGAAACGCGGCAAAGAACTGAATGACGATCCTGAATACCAAGCTCGTCTAAAAGATCCTGAGTGGAAAAAGCGTATCGAAAGCACTACTGCGACGTCTTTGGATGAAGTGCTGCCAACCTCGGCTCGTAATGCGGTTTTGATTTTCCTATTGTCGATTGTGGTGATTGTTATCGTGGCGATGGTGCCTGAGATCAGAACCATCGTTGACGGCGACAAGCCAATCAAGATGTCGGTGATCATCCAAATGATGATGCTCTGCTTCGGCGGTATCATTTTGCTGGCGACTAAAACTGACCCGCGAGATGTGCCAAACGGTGTGGTATTCAAATCGGGTATGGTGGCGGCGATTGCGATCTTCGGTATCGCTTGGATGTCGGATACTTACTTCCAATACGCAATGCCTCAGTTCAAATCTGGCATCGTGGAAATGGTGACCAACTACCCGTGGACGTTTGCTCTAGCGCTATTCATCGTATCGGTTGTGGTGAACTCTCAAGCAGCAACTGCACGTATGATGCTACCGGTTGGCCTTGGATTAGGACTAGACCCAGCCCTGCTTATCGGCTTGATGCCAGCGGTTTACGGCTACTTCTTCATCCCGAACTACCCATCAGATATCGCAACGGTGAACTTCGATGTCTCTGGCACCACCAAGATTGGTAAGTGGTACTTCAACCATTCATTCATGTCGGTGGGTTTAATCGGTGTAGTAGGCGCATGTTGCTTAGGCTACGCACTGGCACAGATTTTTATCGCTTAATGTATTAGCTTTCTTTGAGATAGCTAAGACAACAAACAAAAACAGCGCCTGAATTGGCGCTGTTTTTGTTTAATCTGTCTTGGGGATTCGCTTTGATACGAGCTCTTAAGCAGTATTAGCGAGCCTCAAAAGCCAAAGACTGAATCGCTTCTTCGATAGTTAGGAAGTGGATCTTCATTAGGCACACTTCGGCTTTCTGGAACTCGTGATTTCGAATCAGTTTGGTCACGCTTTCTACTGAATATTGCTCAGGCCGTTTCGCTAGAGACAGTTGATTTGATATCGATTGAAGTGCGTAGCTGTTACCTTCAGAATCGATGAGGTAATCATCTTCACCCAAGATCATGTCTGAGCATTCTGCCTGAAAATCTTGTTCTGACGCGACGTAAATAAGCTCATCGTCACCGTCGAGTTTTACCAAAGATGGCCAACTGATCATTACTGCCCTTTCTATGTGCTGCTTACTGCTTTTAATAGTGGTGACGACAAGCAATTATATAAAAGTTATCGTCATCTGCTTTATACACTAATCGATTCTTGTCATCGATTCGTCTTGACCAAAAGCTAGACAGGTTGCCGACTAGTGGCTCCGGCTTTCCAATCCCTTCAAAGGGCGTTCTTTTGGCGGCTTCAATCAACTTATTTAGTTTCTTGAGCGTTTTCTTGTCTTGGGTTTGCCAGTATAGGTAATCTTCCCAAGCATTATCTGTAAATACAATCTTTCGATCATTCGTCATTATTCAATTCTCGAACGGTTGTATTTCCGGCTTCGAGTTGAGCAATAGATTCAGCCAATCTTTCAGCGTTTTTAGGCGAGCTCATTAGGTACAAGGTTTCTTGCATTGAATTAAAATGATCAAGAGACATGACCACTGCATCTTCGGAATCTCGTCTGGTTATTACCGTAACATCAGAATCGTCTACCACTCTATCGAGCACAGACTTAAGGCTATTTCTGGCCTCAGTAAAAGAAACAATATTCATCACTTATTTACCCTGTTGTTTTTGGATATGTTTAATCTTTCTATATACACAGAATAGTTAATCATTCATGAATTAACTATTCTACATGTTCCGCTTGTTGTACATGTTATATCAGAGGTTACACATGATCAACTTATGGTACATGTCATTCATTGTAAATATGCAGAGAGTTACTGACTCAAAATGCTATTTACTCAAAGATCGGCCTAATGGTGCGAAGTAACCTTGCAGGGCTTGGTATATCTGTTCTCGGTGCGCCATATCAGGATACACGGGGTACATATCAGGCTTGGTTGTGCCATCCACTAGATAAGCGTTCTTGATATAGGAACACGATTCAATCACGGATTCAAAAGCGCGCGCCATCATCTCTGTGGGTAGTGAGAAGTAACGGGCAGACATCGCTTTGTCGGCAATCACACTGCGAGCCACATAATCGTGTTTGTCCAAGTTATTGTCGCTAAGCAGTGTGGCATCAAACAGAGACATCAAACTTTCGTTTAATGGATGAGGTCGCACCGTTCTATCGTGCAACCAACAGTCGCTGGCGAACAGGATCTGCTTGCGAGGGCCAGAGGTATCGCCGATTTCAAACGCTTTCTCAGCGATATAGTGGTCAAATGCATGCCAAAACTCGTGAGCGAGCGCGCCAGCTCCGGCATTCTTCGCGAGGGCTAATTCTCGTTGGTTCGGGGCATAGTGTGCTTGTACGCCTTTTCTGCCGCCACTGCCGAACGCTAAGCCTAATGTGCCGCGAAGGCCAATCGCTTCTGGTGGCAAAGCCAAGATGTAAGCCAAGTCGGCTAGCGAATCGAATATCAGATTTGCGGCCAACTCTTTTTCTTCTTTCGTCACCCAAGCACCCACACGAATGCTGCCCATACTGAAGGTTTGTTTGATGTCCATGAATGACACCTGATCGCCATGTCGGTAGTCTGGGCCTTCGCGCGTTTTGTATTTAAAGTGAGTTAACTTCAAAAGGGTCCTTGGAAACAGACGTAAGAATCAATAGTGTGCTCAGTGAGATGCGCCTGTGTGAGATGCATCTCTTGGAATTAAAGGACGTTAGCACTTTTGATAGCAAATTGCCGAACAAAATTAGTTTAGATTGAGTTCGAAAGCTTCCCATGAAGTTGGGTTACCTTCACGAGTGAGTGGAAAGAGTGGCTGTTGTGGTTTTGCATAGCTTAATCGGTGCAGTCTTTGAGTTACGTGGTAGCTATCAAGCCCTGATACCGTGACCAAATCCAACGCTTCTAAATCAAGGTAGCCATCCGGCATCACGGCGCGTTTGGGTGCGTGAATCGTTATAACTTCACCGATCAACATTTGCGTTTGATTGCTTTCGATTGTTATCTGTTCTTTGAACGCTAACCCTATCTTTAAACTGCTCTCCAAGACGAAGGGAGCGGGGAATGTGTCGTCATAATAGGCCGTTAAGCCGACCGCGTTGAATTCTGAGACTGGTTTAGGGTAGCGAGCCGAGGTTTGATGGGCCTTTTTAACAAAGTCAGCACCAATGCTGTTAACGGTGAAGTACTTAGTTTCTAGGATGTTTTCTAGCGTATGACGTCGGCTTTTATCTGGGCGAACAATAAAACCAAGCAGCGCGGGATCAGACCCTAGGTGAATGACAGAGCTCACTATCGCAAGGTTTTCAAGCCCCTGTTTATCACAAGTACCAATTAGGTTGGCGCTTTTAAATCCAGATAGGGAGTTAACCAAACGAATGCGGTGGCGCGGGTCCATTGTTTGGATATCTTGTTTAGAAAGGGTCATGTCCTTCATATCTTCTCTTCTTCTCATTTATTGTTATCTTCGAGCATGCTCACTAACGGACTTATATGTACGAAGAATCCGCTTTTATCGATCAAAGAGCGCTTATTGGCCGTGGGCAGTTTGTCTCTTTTATCTCTGCTACAGCACAATGAACGAGATCCTTTGCATAGATTTACGCGCGTTGACGTCCCTTTACATCACAGGAGCTAAAGTAATGATGTCGTCTTTATGAGTGTTAAAAAATGAAAACAGTCCGCAATATCATTTGGGCAATGATTGCCACAATGTCAGCCTTTTGGTTTGCGATGGAACCGCAATTATTCGCTTCAAGCGATGTCTTTGAATGGCGCTCAGCCATGATTCAGTACTCAGGTATTTTGTCTCTGGTGTTAATGTCCATCACAATGATCTTGGCGATGCGTTTGCCTATGGTTGAGAATTGGCTGAAAGGTATGGATAAAGCATATCGAGTCCATAAATGGCTCGGTATCGGTGGTGTTGCACTGGGTGTGACACACTGGTTGTGGTACCAAATACCTAAGTCATTGGTGGTGTCTGGTGTGTTAGATAAGCCTGTTCGACACGATGGTTCAGGGCCGCAAGCTGTTTTGACTGGATGGGAGTTATGGGTCAATGAATTACGCGGTATTGCTCAGAGTATTGGCGAGTGGGGCTTCTACTTGTTGCTCATTTTACTGGTGGCGTCACTATGGGCGGCAGTGAAGTACAAACCGTTTAAATTGTCGCACCGTCTGATGTCGGTTGCGTACCTGTTTATCGCTTTCCACTCAGTAATCCTGCTTAAACGAGCGTATTGGGGAGAACCTATTTATTATCTAACTGTGGCATTTGCTTTGGCTGGGTCTATCGCAGCGATTTACAGTTTGTTGGGCTTGGTTGGGCGTCGTAATCGTCACTCAGCGAAGATTATCTCGACTCGCTATTTTCCACAAGCTGAAGTGATGGAGCTGGTGTTAAAACCGGAGGCATCTTGGCAAGGTCACAAAGCTGGGCAGTTTGCGTACTTGCGTTTCGGTAATGAAGACCCGCATCCGTTTACCATTGTTTCTGGCAGTGATGATCCAGAGCTGCACTTTTTGATCAAAGAGCTGGGTGATTTTACTAATGGCCTATATGAACGAGTGAAAGCGGGCGATGCGGTTACGGTTGAAGGACCCTATGGTCGACTTTATTTTGACCTAAGCAAGCCACAAATTTGGATTGCTGGTGGTGTCGGGATAGCGTCGTTTTTTGCAACACTTGAAGCGCTCAAAACAGAACGAGATCATCCTCGTATTCAACTGTTTTATTGTACTCGCGGTGTTGATAAGCAATTAATCGATGAGTTGTGGCACCTAGCACACGCGGTTGGTGTGAAGTTGACCGTGATAGATACCTTGCACTCACCGCGGCTAAACGCCGGAAGAATTGTCAATCAATGTGGCGACCTCAACGAGTACGAGATGTATTTCTGCGGGCCGGAGTTGTTCTCTACATCACTGAAAAAAGAATTAGACACCTATCAATTTGATATTGAAAAGCACTACCACGAAGAGCTGTTTGTGATGCGTTAAAGCCAACTATTGGAGCTGTGATTGTTAAATTAGTCAATCGGCACAGTGTAAAAAGGCGTAAAGTCACTCAATTTGTTATTGCAGCGGTTTGCTATTGAGCGATACCATATAGGGCTGTTTCTTTGGTAAAGATGTAATTATGTCAGATGAAAAACTCGCACTCGAATGGATGCGCCAACAAGCTCATAAAGTTGACCCATACGTTATCGATCCATCGTTTGATGAATGCGTTGAGTTGCTTGATCCTGCCTTCAAGAAAGGCAAGAGTGTTGCTCAACTCAAGTATCTGTTATCAGAAGCAGATCGCCGAGCGGGCGCGGCAGAACGTAAGCATGCGGCTTTAAAATACGCCAAAGAGAAAAGCCCAAATGCTGGTCAAATCTTGCGACTGCAAAGCAAGCTTCAACAAGTTCAGTTGGCTCTCAAGCTTGCCACTGGCGATAACAATATGACCATATCTCAGTTCTGTTCAGAGTATGACGTGACTAAGCGTGACGGCAATACGGCATGGAATGAAAAGTTGGTGGAGCAGGGGAAGAGAAAGTAGCGATCTCTATTTCTATTTTTTGATTTAGTCGTTTTTCTATTGAACTTTAAATCATGCTCGCAGAGCCGTTAACTCGGTATCTTGAACCCCAATCATTGATATGCATTGCCGTGGTTTGAGCGCGGCGTATTGTCTCAACGATGCCCTCATTATTTTGGTGACGCACTCATGAACCTCTCCCAGATTGACCTGAATCTTCTTTTCGTTCTTAAGCATTTACTCGAAGAAAAACACGTCTCTAATACCGCAATGTCTCTGAACATGAGCCAGTCTTCGGTAAGTCGTACGCTACAAAAAATGCGTACCTTCTTTGATGATGAGCTGCTGGTACGTAAGAAGTATGGCTATGAGCTGACCCCAAAAGCAGAGTCGATTAAAAACGATATCAACACCGTTATTACTAACCTGGAAAAGTTGGTTCATAAGCAGTCGTTTGACCCAAGCAAGGTTGATAGTACTGTGAAATTTTATGGCTTACTGCCTCAAATTAATACCTTAATGCCCAAGGTGATCGCTAAGATCCGCAAAGAAGCGCCGAACATGATCGTGAGTTTAGATTCTGCGCCCAAGCGTCATTTCGAATCCTTGGTCGCAGGTGATGTGCACTTTGCCTTATCTTCGCATCAGCCGCCTTCTGCTGAGCAAAATATCTATCGTATGACAGTGGCGAAGCGCACGTTCCGTTTGTTGATGAGCCGAGAGCACCCATTGGCGAATGAAACTCTGACCCCACAAAAGCTGGCGGAATATGATTTTGGCCAAGTCTCTCTACAAGGTGAGAAAAGGCTCTCTTTCGAACACAAATACCAAGAACTCGGTTTAGCCAATAAAAAGCAGCGCCTGTCTGCACCTGTGCAGTTGAGTAACTTCAGCTCGGCGCCAAGTATTGCTGCTGAAACCGACATCATCTTTCACCTTCCAACACCTTTTGCAGAAGCAGCGTGTCATGATCCCCGCCTGATCACCAGAGAAGTCCCAGAAGAACTCCACTTGAGCTTTCAAGAAGTTTATTTGTACTGGCACAAGCGATTTCATGATGACCCGATGTGTGAATGGGTACGTGAAATATTCAAAGACCTCTATGTAGGCAAAGATACGTACTCTTAAAAGAGAGTGACTTCTAGTTAAGTAAGCACCGAAGTCTGAGTGATTTGAGAGCCGTTATTCGCAACATCATCAGTTTCATATCAAGCATAAGGTGAAGGTAACTATCCGTCTGGCGGATAGCGATATTCTATTTTGGCGATAGCATTATGCTTGAAGCGAATGATTTACGCCGCTCTAATTGAGAATGATTATTAAATGCAATCTCAATTTAAGTAGAGCCAAGATGAACACTATTCAAACGTTTACTCGTTCCCCCCTTTCTAAGTCTATAGCTGCTGCGTGTTTTGTATTCCCTGTGATGGGCTTTGCTAACGAACAAGTAAATCAAGTTGATACCGAAGCTTTGACCATTGAAGCGACGACTATGGAAACCATGGTTGTGACAGCAGCTGGTTATGAGCAGGTTGTCACTGAAGCGCCAGCGTCGATCAGCGTGATTACTCGTGAGCAGCTGGAAAACCGATCGTATAAAGATCTGACAGACGCGCTGCGTGATGTACCTGGTGTGATAGTGACAGGTGGTGGTTCGAGCCAAGACATTTCAATACGTGGTATGCCTGCAGAATACACGGCGATTTTGGTCGATGGACGCAAGCAGTCTGGCCGTGAAACACAACAAAACAGCAGTGGTGGCTTTGAGCAAGATTGGCTACCACCTCTAAGCGCGATTGAGCGAGTTGAAGTCGTGCGTGGCCCAATGTCGACGCTTTACGGTTCAGACGCGATTGGCGGTGTGATCAACATTATCACTCGTAAAGATTATCAAGAGTGGTATGGCAGCGTACGTGGTGAAACAACACTGCAAGAGAACTCAGACTCGGGCAATTCATATCAAAGCCAAGTGCATCTAGCGGGCCCTCTTATTGATGGCTTGTTGAGTGCTTCTTTCTCTGGTTTATATCAAGAGCGTAAGGAAGATGAGATTCTTTACGGATACGGAGGCAAAACATTAGAGAGTTACCGTGGCGCACTACACTTGACGCCTACGGATGACGATACTTTCTCGTTTGATTACACCTATCACGATCAAGAACGAGTGACGACGGATGGAAAATCGAAAACCACAGATTCTGAGCGTGTGAACAATCGTCAATCATTGGGCCTATCTCACTCAGGCAACTACGACTGGGGCTCGGGCACTTCATACATCAACAATGAAACGGTTGAGAATGAAGGCGGAGAAATGGAAGTGGAAAACCTGACTCTGAACTCACAATGGTCTATGCCAGTGCTTGAGGCGCACTACCTAACTATCGGCTTCAACTATACACGTCAGGAGCTGACAGATTCTGCAGAAGATCATGTCTTCAAAAATAACCAATGGTCACTGTTTGCGGAAGATGAATGGTACATCACCGATTCTTTTGCTCTAACAACTGGCCTCAGATTTGATCAAAATGACGTGTTCGAGTCTCATCTGAGCCCTCGCGTTTATGGTGTGTGGAGTGTCGACTCATATTGGACAGTGAAAGGCGGTGTTTCAACGGGATATCGAGCACCAGGCTTAACTGAGATGGAAGCGGGTTGGGCGCAAGAAAGTTGTGGTGGCGACTGCTCGGTTTACGGTAATCCTGATCTAAAAGCCGAGACGTCAGTGAACAGTGAAATGGGCGTGTACTTTGTTGGCGATGCCGATTTAAGCTCGAACATCACCGTATTCTACAGTGACTTTAAAGACAAGATCGACAAGAAAGAGCTGAGCACTAACTGTGGCCGACGTGGTTGTGATTCTACCTACGTGAACATTGAAGACGCGATTACTTACGGTGCTGAATACACGATAAACAAAGGCATTACCGAGGCGATTTCTGTCGGTTCGACGTATACCTATACACATACTGAGAAGCAGTCTGGTGAAGATGAGGGTAAGCCACTAACACAAGTTCCTGAGCATTTAGTTACCGTAAATGCAGATTGGCAAGTACGTGATGATGTCCAATCTTGGATACGAGTGACATACCGTGGCAAAGAGTCAGAACCGACAACGAGTAGTTCAAAAACACAATACGAAGCGCCATCAATTACTTATGTTGACTTAGGTGCCAACTGGTATGTGCAAAAGAACCTTAAGGTGATGGCTGGTATCTACAACCTATTTGATGAACAAACCGATTACGAAGAGTTTGGCTACGTTGAAGATGGTCGTCGTTACTGGTTAGCAGCAGAAGCGTCATTCTAGATAAGAGGTTCATAATGAAAAAGATAACAAAATTACTGATGCTTTCATTTGTTGGATTATCGGCTGCTAATGCTAATGCTAATGCTAATGCTAATGCTAATGCTAATGCTAATGCGGTATACACAGTAGAAAAGGACATCTTGTTTAAGACGGTAGAAGCACGAGAGATCAAGCTTGATCTCTACCTTCCCAAAACAGAAGCAAAGGTTGATGGAAAATATCCGTTGCTCGTTTGGGTACATGGCGGTGCGTGGAAGCGTGGCACTAAAGACGATATTCCGACTAAAAACCCGTTGTTGCTTAATTCTGTTTTGGATGAAGGTTATGCGTTGGCTGCGGTCGATTATCGTTTAAGTGGCGAAGCAACTTTCCCAAAACCAGTCGCGGATATTAATGATGCTATTAACTATCTTCATGACCATGCTAACAAGTACAATCTTGCCGCCGATAACGTGGTTATGATGGGGCGTTCAGCTGGTGGTCATTTAGCGGGATTGGTCGGCGCAAGTAATACGTGCGGTGACATTAGCTTTTACTCAGAACCTAAGTATCGAGTGGCTGGAGTTGTAAGCTTTTTTGGCCCGACGGACCTGCTGGAACTAGGTAATAAAGGGAACAGACCAACCAGTAAAAAGTCGTCGGTGTCACGCTTTTTAGGTGATATCCCGAGTGAAGTACCAGAGCTAGCGGCACAAGCTTCAACGACCAGTTATATAAACAGTGATGCTCCGCCTTACATTCAGTTCCATGGAACACTGGATAAGCGAGTGCCTTTAGCGCAAAGCCAGATCCTCAAACATGCTTTGGACAAGTACGGCATTGAGAATCAGTTGTTTATCGAGGAGGGTGTTGGTCATAGTGCTCCAATTTTTGATACCGATAAGTATGTACCGCATGTGATTGCGTTTTTAAAGCGACATTATCCAATTAAATAATCTCTACTTTTGTGACGTTACAACGCGCTAGAAAGCATTCATTGAGCCATTTAAAGCCAAGTTGATCACTAAGGTTCAACTTGGCTTTTTTATTGGAAGCTTTCATAAGTATCTGGATTCATTTCTAACTTCCCTTTTATGATTCGATCGTCATTTATTAGATCGAACAAAACCGTGTTCACCTTCGATAATTGAGTTATTTATCAGTTAAAGGTGGTGGTTATTGTGTGTTTCATCACGCTTTGTTCATAACTGACTCTAGCTTATCGACGACCTTGATAAAGGCTTCAATGTGCGCGATACACTATTTTTCGCCCATTAATCAATTTCACTTGTGACAAAGTTATCAGAATTATGCATTTTCGGTAACGTTCCCGAAATTATCGATCTATCATCCACTCAGATACAAAAGTGAAGTAATCAACACGACTGATTTCTATTTCTTCTTCGATATAGAGCTTATACATCAAAAGTATAAGCCGAAATGTGCTTACGAATTTCTTTGGGAACGTTTGCAAATGATCCAAAACAATTAACGTGAGAACATCAGAATGAAACGACACATTTTAGCGGTTGCTGTAACAATGGGGCTAATGACTACATCGGTATTAGCAAGTGAAGACGTTGCAGCATTAGAGCAACGTATTAATGAATTAGAACAAAGGGTTGCACAAACAGAGCAGGTCTCTACCGAGGCCAATGAAAAGGCTTCTTCGTTTGAGTTTCACGGCTATGCTCGCTCTGGGTTATTGATCAACGACGACCTAAACGGCGCGACAGGTACTGGTCCTTACATGACAGCGGCGGGTGCCATTGGAGCTCCAATTGGACGTCTTGGTGTTGAAGATGATCATTACGTTGAAGCGAACTTGATTCATAAGCGATTTGCAGACGATGGCTCTAGTGCTTTGTTTCGCATCATGTTGGCCGACAGTACTGAGACAAATAACGAGTGGACTGCCAGCGAAAGCCAGTTGAATGTGCGACAAGTGTATTCAGAACTGAACCGTCTGAGCATGTTCTCTGAATCTGAAGCGTTTTCTGAAGCAACGTTTTGGGCGGGTAAACGATTCGATCGCGACAACTTTGATATTCACTTTTTCGATTCGGATATTGTCTTCTTATCAGGTACTGGTGCGGGCGTTTATGACGTTCAGATGAGCGACAACTGGAAAGCGAATTTCTCTATTTATGGCCGAGATTTTGGTGAGATTGATAGCTCGTCAACAGATGTAGAAAACTACATTGCAACCATGAATAACCGTATTGGCCAATGGCAAGTGATGTTGAGCGGTATGACCTCAGCAGACAACGATAGCCGCCTAAATGGCGCAGCTGAAAGCGGTGTACACGCAATGTTTGCGTACCATGGAGACAACTTCTTTGGTCTGAGCGAAGGCTTCTCTAAAACGGGTATGTTAGTGGGTAGTGGCCTAGGTGCAGAGCTAAAAGGCATCGGTTCAAATGGTGATCTACTGGATGACGCGAAAGCCGTTCGCCTGTTTAGCTACGGTGTCACTCGCATTGGCGACAACTGGCGCTTAGCACCTGCATTGATGGCAGAGCATAGCCAAGACCGTTTGAAGAAGAATGACGAGTTCACATGGGCTTCTTTAAACGTTCGATTAGCTCAAGAGTTCACAGAGAACTTTGAGATGGTTTACGAAGGTTCATTGCAATACATGGATTTAGACAACTCGACAGAGCAAGCGAGCGGCGGTTTCTACAAAGCGACAGTTGCACCAACACTCAAGCTTTCAACTAGCACTGGTTTCTTTGACCGACCAGAACTGCGTTTCGCTGTGAGCTATGTGGATTGGAGTGAAGACCTAAATGGTTACTCGATCAGCACTGAAGCAGATGCTGCAACGATGGGAGAGGGCGGCGAGGTTCTGTTTGCACTGCAGATGGAAACTTGGTTCTAATTGCTTGATATATCGTTTAGATAGAGAGTGTTACTCATGATGTGATAGTCGCATCACCAAATGCCAACCTTATCGTTTCAACTCGAAGGTTGGCATTTTTTATCTTGGGATAACCTGATCTCTGAAATAAATCGCTAGCAAGACTCTCGGTCAATAGTGGTGAAGGTCAACACCATCTTGCTCATTTCAAAGCCTTTTTTCTCAATACGGTCGAGTAGCAGCTTGGCTCCATTTTCTCCCGCTTTATCAAACGCATAGTTAAACGTAGACAGCGTTGGTGTGCATACTGAAGCGAGCTCATCGTCACCTACACCGAGCACCAATATATCCTTTCCTGGAACGAGCCCCGCTTCCTGAATGGCTCTGATCGCACCGATTGCGATACGGTCAGTGGCGCAGAATAGGCCGTCGAGCTTGGTGTGCTCCTTGAGATACTGCTTCGCCAGTTGGTAACCTGATTCTATGGTGAAATCGCCACGGGCGTGAAATTGCAGTGTGAGGTCGTTAAATTGAAGCGATTGAGCGAAGCCTTCCGATCTCATCTTATCAACCGCAATATCATCACCTTGCACACCGATGAATCCCATATGCTTACAAGCTTTCGCTATGAGGCGATTACCCGCTTCAAACCCTACGCGAGTGTCGTCGTGCACAATGCTTGGGATGTTAAACATTGACCCGTCTTGACCAACCAATACCACGGGTACGGCAGAGCTTTGAATCGCTTTGACTAATTGGTTGTCGAGGTGGGTCGCGTACAGGATGATGCCTTCAACACGCTTCTGGTTAAATATCTGAATATATTCAAGTTCTTTATGGTGTGTTTGGTGTGTGCTCGCTAATAATACATGCTTGCCCGCTTGCTCTAAGACGGCGGTTAAACCATCGACACCCTGAGAGGTGGCATGGGAAGAAACCCTAGGAACAATCACGCCAACCAGGTTGGTTTTTTGGGACTTTAAGTCTTTAGCGACTTGGTTTGGGAGATAGCCACACTCTTCAACCGCTTTACGCACCTTCACCTTGGTCGCGTCTTTTACGCCATACTCATCATTGATTACTCTTGAAACCGTCGACTTGGAAACTCCAGCGAGACGAGCGACATCATGAAGACTAGCCATTATTCATTATCCAATTGTAATTTTAGTTTTGGGATTGTTTGCAAACAGAGCATCAAATTTACCTGTTATTAGGGGATTTTAACCCTGTCTTCCTATCCTAGGGAGATAATTTGAAGATCATTCTCACACTATTGAGCAGTTATCTTTGATCATTTGTTATTTCTAGGCAAAAATTTGTTTTGCAAACGTTCCCGAAAATTCAAAAGCTCAAATGATAATCCAATGGGGTATGTAATGAATTATCCAAAAATAGCAAAAGAGCTGCTTTCTCTATTAGGTGGTAAAAGTAATATCACCGCACTCGCACACTGCGCGACTCGTCTGCGTCTTGCGGTTGCAGACCAAGATAAAATTGATGAACAGGCGATTGATAACCTAGAAGGGGTTAAGGGCCAGTTTAAAGTGGCAGGTCAATATCAGATCATCTTTGGCTCAGGCATCGTAAACCAAGTTTATGCTGAGTTGGCTAAGCTGACTGAAATGACGGAAATGTCGACCAACGATGTGGCGTCTGCAGGTGCTGACAACCAAAATATCCTGCAACGCGCGGTGAAAGGCCTGTCTGATATTTTTGTACCAATCATTCCGGCGATTGTTGCTGGTGGTTTGTTGATGGGTATCTACAACCTATTGACGGCTCAAGGCTTATTCATTGATGGCAAATCTTTAATCGACGCTAATCCGGGTTTGACCGACTTAGCAAACATGATCAATACATTTGCTAATGCTCCTTTTGTGTACTTACCTATTTTATTAGCATTTTCAGCGAGTAAGAAGTTTGGTGGTAACCCATTCCTTGGCGCGGCTTTAGGTATGTTGATGGTTCACCCAGACTTGCTTAACGGCTGGGGCTTCGGTGGCGCATCAGTGTCGGGCAGCATTCCGGTTTGGAACATTTTAGGTTTCGAAATCGAGAAAGTAGGCTATCAAGGTTCAGTACTACCCGTTCTTGTTTCTGCGTTTATTCTAGCGAAAGTTGAGCTTGGGCTGCGTAAAGTTATTCCTTCGGTTCTGGATAACTTGCTAACGCCGCTATTGGCGATTTTCATAACTGGTTTGTTAACATTCACGATTGTTGGTCCATTTACTCGTGATATCGGCTTCCTGCTTGGTGACGGCCTAAATTGGTTATACAACAGTGCTGGCTTCATTGGCGGTGCGGTGTTTGGTTTGATTTATGCGCCGTTTGTTATTACTGGTATGCACCATAGCTTTATTGCTATTGAAACTCAGCTGCTTGCGGATATCGCAACGACTGGCGGTACGTTCATCTTCCCTATCGCGGCGATGTCTAACGTGTCACAAGGTGCAGCGGCACTGGCGGTTGGTTTCATGAGTAAAGATAAGAAAATGAAAGGTATCGCGATTCCTTCTGGTGTGACTGGCTTGCTTGGTATTACTGAACCTGCAATGTTCGGTGTGAACTTGAAGCTTCGCTATCCATTCATTGCTGCGGTTTGTGCCGCTGCGATTTCAAGCGCGTTTATCACGATGTTCAATGTGAAAGCACAAGCACTGGGTGCGGCGGGTATTCCTGGCATCATCTCAATATCACCAGAAAAGATTGGCTACTACGTGGTAGGTATGATTATCGCGTTCGTGACTGCCTTTGCTCTGACCGTTGTTTTAGGTCTGCGCGAGCGCAGCAAGCAAAACATTAAAGCAACAGCTTAACGTTTCTCCCTAGAAGTGAAGCCCCCCTTTTCACTTCATTTCCTAAGCTTTGGGGTGCTAGTTAGGTGATTTGGCTTAGCTAGCCTTTTTATATTTTTACATGACAGCGTGAAGTGTCACCTTGCTTTTGGTTGCTACTGCTTTCGATTGCCATCGCTTTCGGTTGTCATGATTTTCAGTTTTAAGGTAAGAAAGATGAATCAAGTTTGGGTAACTGGAGACGCCGTCGTCGACCTCATTCCGGAGTCTGACTCGACATTATTGAAATGTCCGGGCGGAGCTCCTGCTAATGCCGCGGTAGCGATTTCTCGCCTTTTAGGCAAAAGCGCATTTTTTGGCCGAGTGGGTAACGATCCGTTTGGCACTTTTATGGAAGTGACTCTGCAAAAGGAAGGTGTGAATACCGAGCGTTTGGTGAAGGACCCTGAACAACGCACGTCAACCGTGGTGGTCGATCTTGATGACCAAGGCGAGCGCAGTTTTACGTTCATGGTTAAACCAAGTGCCGACCAGTTTATGTCTGTTGCAGACATTCCCGAATTTAAGAAAAACGAGTGGCTGCACGTCTGCTCAATCTCTTTGGCTAATGAACCAAGCCGAAGCAGCACCTTCGAAGCCATCCGACGCATGAAAGCCGTGGGCGGTTACATCAGCTTCGATCCAAACCTTCGTGATGAAGTGTGGCAAAACCCATCTGAAATTAAGTCTGTGGTCATGAAAGCGGTTGAGTTGGCGGATGTGGTTAAATTCTCAGAAGAAGAACTGGACTTCTTAACCGATTCAACTTCGATGGAACAAGGCTTGGCTAACATTGCAGATCTTAACAACACGCTTGTTCTGGTTACGCAGGGCGCGAAAGGCGTTTGGCGAGTATTTGAAAACCAAGGTGTGTTGATTTCAGGTCGCTCAGTGACGCCAGTGGATACCACGGGTGCAGGCGATGCTTTTGTTGGCGGTTTGCTTGCAAAGCTTTCTCAAGATGATGAGTGGAACAATCAACAAGTCGTCGATTCTGCAATTCAGTGGGCGAATGGGTGTGGTGCACTGGCGACCACGCAAAAAGGCGCAATGACCGCACTTCCAACGCAAGAAGCTCTTACTCAGTTTATTCAAAAAGACTCTTCAAATACGAATGCCGTAGAGGAGAGTGTATGAGTTTGAACTCGAACTGGACAGTAGAGCAAAGATATCGCCGTATAGAAGATATTTCTCTAGAGAGTATTGATGCGATGTTAGAGCTTCGCAAACAAGACTCTGGCTATCCAAGCTACCATATTGCGCCTAAGTTTGGTCTGCTTAATGATCCGAATGGTCTGTGTTTCTTTAATGGTGAACACCACCTATTTTACCAATGGACGCCAGTTGGCCCCGTCCATGGTATGAAGTACTGGTACCACCTTTCTACCAAAGACTTCGTTCATTTCGAAGACCACGGTATTGGCTTGCACCCAGACCAAGATTACGACTCTCACGGTGTTTACTCTGGTGGTGCATTGGTTGAAAACGACAATGCATTGTTGTTTTTTACAGGTAACAAGCGCGATGGAAATTGGTTGCGAGTGCCAACTCAATGTTTTGCCAAGATGTCTGCTGACGGCAAAATAGAAAAGCACGGCGTGGTTATCGAAAACGATCACTACACCGAACATTTCCGAGACCCAAAAGTGTGGAAACAGGGCGGCGATTATCTGATGGTTGTGGGTGCTCAAACGCCTCAAAATACTGGCTCTATGGCGCTATATTGCAGCCGAGACCTGATGAATTGGCAGCACAAAGGTCCAATTCAAACTCGTTACAACAACCTTGGCTATATGTGGGAATGCCCAGATTTCTTTGAAATAGAGAATCAGTCGGTGATGCTGTTTTCTCCACAAGGTGTGTCTAGCGAAAATCCATACGATTTCAAAAATATCTACTCGGTGGCTTATATCGTCGGTGACCGCCTAAATCTCGATTCGGTAGAACTGGAAAACCACCAAGATATTGCGCAGCCAGATTATGGCTTCGATTTCTATGCACCACAGACTTATTTAGATGATACAGGCCGCCGTATTCTGATTGCTTGGATTGGTCTGCCTGAGATTGATACACCATCTAATGAGTATCAGTGGGCGGGCATGTTGTCGTTACCACGCGAACTTCAAATCCAAGATGGCTATCTTGTTCAGTCTGCTTTACCTGAATTGAAAGCGCTACAGGGTGAAGCTGTGGTGGTTGAAAATGCTCTTGAATTGGATACAACCAGCTTCATGGTTGAGCTCGAAACGGATACTGACGAGTTTGAGTTTACACTTACTAACGTTGCGGGTGATAACATCGTATTCAGTGCTACAGAAAAGGAGTTCATGCTTGATCGCAGTAAGATGTCTCAGCTCTACGCGGAAGAGTTTGGCTCAGTGAGAAAAGCACCGAGGTTGAGCACCAAGCAAATCATCGAGGTTTATGTTGATAAGTCAGTGATCGAAATCTTTATCAATGGCGGTAAGCACACAATGACCAGCCGTTTCTTCATTGATGACTTGAGTTCATTGTCGATGACTGGTGACGTGAACACCGTTTATCACTCGATGAACCCAATTAAAGGGTTGGACAACTAACCTCCGCTTATCTCCATCAAGAAAGCCGCTGATCAACAGCGGCTTTTGTTTGGTCTGCGACATCACTATTGTGCTAACTCTTTGACCTTGTCCATTCCCCGTAGCCCTGAATCTCAAGTCCATTTAGAACAAACAACCAACGCTAAGGTCGAATGTTATTGAAACTGACCTTCTGCGTTCCGTCATCTTTATTCAATAGCTCCACCACATCGCCTTGATAGTAATACGGTTCCATTGGCATCTCGCTGTTGGTCGGCCTTGCGTAATGCAATATTGCTGGCTTCGCGTCAACTTGCTGTGCGTATAGATAGCCAATCAGCGCATGTTCAAACTGGTGATAACCGTTGCCCCAATGGAAAGCTTTGGTGCGTTTTGGCTCAAGCCCGACACCGCCGTATTTATGGTCGACCCATACATCATGAAAAGTGGGTAGGGTGTATTGCAGGACGTCTTTCATTGAATCATCGACAAGTGAAACCGTCATTGCTGCTTGATCAAGCTCCGCCCATTCCCATGATGAAGCCCAATTTGTGTTTGGTCTGCTTTGCCAGCCAGTTATCTCTTGTCCTTTCCATGCTTTCTGAAGTTCTTCGCCATAATATTGGGATACACTCACGAACTCTTTCTGATATTGCGCCTGATCCAAAGTGTATTTCATACCGTCTAAACCAAACTCCGACCATTCAGAGTTATTCAATGTTTGGCCTGTAAGGTAAGTCATCCAATACGCTTTGATGGTGTGCCCAAAATCATTGTGATTAGCATTCGGCATCATCGCTGCTTTATCGTGAATTGCACCGTAGAAGCGTTGTTCATCTTCAGAATGGTATTGGTCAATCATGGCTTGCGTGAGCCAGTTTAAGTCATCAAGCCATTTTGATTTGATGGGCTCTTTGAGCAGAGGAGCGACTAACAACAGGTAGCCGTTTATTTGATCAAGTTGCGCGACCAGTTCACGCTGTGTGGCTTTGCCATCTTCACCATCCGCAAGTACCCAAGCAAGACCGCTGTTGTCGCTAAGTCGATATTTATCAAAGATAAAAGCTTGTTGTGCGATGAGTGCTTCTTCTATCTTTTTGTCTTGAGTCAGGTAGTAGTACATGGCAAGGCCAACTAATGCATACGCTTGATCTTGAGAAGTACGCTGCTGCCAATTTTGGCCTACTTTTCCCTCTTTTGTGTAGCCGATAAAGCCGCCGTTTTGCTTATCTTCTAGCTGATCAATGATGTAGTAGGCTCCTTGCTTGGCAAGCGCTAAGGCCTGCTTATCACCAGTAAGATGGTAGAGCACGCCATAGGCATAAGTTTGACGTGACTTCATTCGCGTAAACTCTTTGCCAAAGTGTGGCGTGATCCAGCCCTTGTTCAGTTCAGGGCACACATCAGAAACATCGAGCAAGGTGCCATCATCACAGCGAAACGTAGGGAAGTTACCTATCGGTTTCCCTTGAGCGCTAGGCATCAACCAGTAAGGTGCAAGCCCTTGAGTAGCATGGTTGAGCCACTCTTCTCCAGAAGGAAGAGGGGCGTTGGCAGATACAGCGAAGCTAGTAACACTGAGTAATGCGATCGTTGCTCGTAACATGATGTTTATCTTAGCTATTTGAATTTCTTTGAATATAAACAATCACACCTGCACATTGTGATTCGGTGATCACAATCGACCAAATTAATAAGGTTTAGATAAAAGCTCACAGACTAGTGAGCTTTGGAAGGGTGTCTTGTATTTTATACAGGTTCGCCCGCCTCGTCCTCTTCAACCACATCGGTTTCTAAGCTTGCCTCTGCCAGCCACTTTTGTATCGATGGACTGTTAAGCACACGTTGTTGATACTGCGATGCCTTCTCTGAAAGTTGGATGCCATAGGTTTCTACGCGTAATGCCACGGGTGCAAACATCGCATCGGCAATCGACCATTCACCAAACAACCATCCCTCTGGGTGCAGCTCCATTTGCGCTGACCAAATTGCATCGATACGAGCGATGTCTTTTAGTGCTTCTTCACTGAGTGCGAGCTTTCGTTGTGCGCGACAGTTCATCGGCATTTCATTTCTGACGGCAAAAAATCCAGAGTGCATTTCTGCGGCAATTGATCGGGCATGAGCGCGTTCTTTCACTGAGCTAGGCCACGCTGCACCGTTCAAGTGGGCGTCGTTAACGTATTCGAGAATCGCCAGTGAATCCCACACCGCAACGTCGCCATCAACTAAGGTTGGAACCTTGGCCGTTGGTGTCACTTTCGCCAGAGTGTCGTAGAAATCAGAGGTGAAAAGCTTGAGCTTAATGACTTCTGCATTGAGGTTGTAGTTGTCGAATATCAGCCATGCGCGCAGTGACCAAGTTGAGTAGTTCTGGTTTCCAATATAAAGCTGCATAGTTGCTTCCTTGCGTTTAGTGGGTATGTATTTAGGGGCATGCATTTGAGATTAGGGGATTGTATTGCGGCGCACTAACGGATAATTTTGATGCAATACATTAACAAAAACGATGGGTGGTGATTTCAATATGGATATTGATGCTTTGCGAGGCTTTCTCGCGTTCGTAGAAACCAGTAGTTTCACTCGTGCAGCGAAACAGATAAATCGCACCCAATCGGCGTTCAGTGCTCAGATGCGTAAGTTGGAAGAAGAACTCAACGTCACTCTTTTCCAGAAAGAAGGACGTAATTTAATACTGACTGAAGCTGGCTTAGCGCTGCGATCTCATGCCGAACAGTTGGTCGCCCTTCACAATACCGCACTTAAGCAAGTAAAGCGTTACGAAGACAAACAACCTCTGCGACTCGGCTGCCCTGAAGACTACAATGACACCATTCTGCCGAAAGTGATTCGCCTGTTGCAGAAAGCAGAACCCACCTGTTCAATCCAAATATTCAGCCTGCCCAGCATTACGCTGAGAGAGTGGTTGGATGACGGCAGGCTTGATGCGGCGATTGTCACCCGAGCGCCCGATAGTGAAGAGGGTTACTGGCTCACTCATGATATCGGAGTATGGATAAGCAGCCCTGATTATGTGTTCGATGAGTCTAAACCAGTCCCACTAGCCTTGTTTCAGACCGATTGTAAGTACCACGCAGCGGCAGTGAATGGCTTAACCAAGCAGGGCACGCCTTATCAGTTATTGGCGTGTAGCAATACCGCTTCAGCGCAGCGTGCAATCGTGAAAGCAGGATTAGCGATTGGTGCGATGGGTAAGCTAAGCGTGACTTCAGATTTGAAAATTCTTGATGATATGCCGCCGTTGCCTTCGGTCGATATTGTGCTGATCCTAGCGAGTAAGCATCACCCGGTATTGGATAAAGAAGTGCTCAATCAACTTGTGGAGCTGGGTTCTGAGTAGCTTAGGTTCATCTTCCTATTGGAGGATTCCCAAGCTTTTCAATTTTCGATAAATGGTATTGCGGCTGATACCGAGTATTCTCGAAGTCTTACTTATGTTGCCTTGGTTGGCTTGATAGGTTTGCAGCAAGGTTTCTTCAACGGTACTTCTTAAATCGTTATTAGCTGTACCTTTGGTGGTATTAGGAGGCGTGAGTTGATGCTGATTATCGTGTGCTAATGACGTGAGATGTTGAGCAAGGTGGCTGGGCACATGCTCGAGTGTGAGTTGGGGTTCATCACTTGCTAATAGAGCAGCAACCTTAAGTAAGTTGTCTAATTCGCGGATATTACCCGGCCAAGAATAGGCGCACAGTAAGCTCATCAAGTGCGGGCAGATTGTCTGTTCGTCTTCGGCGTATTTACGATGAATGTGCTCGATTAAAGCGTGCTTGTCTTGTCGGTGTTGTAGGCTTGGCAAGGTGAAGGCTAAGCCATTGAGTCTGTAATACAGGTCTTGCCTAAACTCACCTGTTGCGACTAACTGCTCGAGGTTTTTGTGAGTTGCAGCGATGATCTGACAATCGACTTGATAGCTTTGATTAGAACCAACTGGCACCACGGATTTGTCTTGCAGAACATGCAATAGTCGGCACTGAGCTTCTAAAGGCATGTCGGCGATCTCATCTAGAAATAGAATCCCTTTATCTGCTTGACGGATCTTACCTTGGAAGCCCTTGTGGCTTGCTCCCGTAAAGGCGCCCGGCGCGTAACCAAACAGTTCAGATTCGATAAGGTCTTTAGGCAGCGCGCCACAATTTACCGCTACCAAGGGCGAAGACTTACGCTGGCTTTGCTTGTGCAGCGCTTTAACAAACTCGCCTTTGCCAACTCCTGTTTCTCCTAAGATCAACAAACTGATCCCTTTATCGATTACCTTGTTGGCTTGCTGCCAAGCGTGTTCGATTTGTTGCTCGCCATGGTGCAAATCACACGATGCTGAAATGGAGCGCGTGCGTTTGGTGGTTGGTTGTTTGAGGTGTTGTTTCTCAAATACAAAAGGCGTGTCTAATGAGGTTCGGTTGAAGAGGGTATCGATACTCTCACCGACGATCGAGGTTTGATCCAATAGTTGAGAGGCGACCTGATTGTGTGCCACCACCTCCCCAGCTTCATTGGCTATTACAATCCCTTGCCAACCACTGTGTAATAACGATTTCTCACATGCGAGGTCGATGCGAGTGGTGCCTTGTGGGATGTGGCTCAGTAGCTGGTTTTCAACAAGCTGAACCATATTTTGAACCAGTAGCTGCACCGAACTGTCGTGCTGTTGCTGCTCACTGGTAATGTCCAATACGCCAACCATGTTCCCTTGGTGATCAAACACAGGGCTTGCTGAACAGCTGATAAATCGATGCTGGTGGATGAAGTGCTGCTCACCAATGATGGTCACGGGTTTAGCTTCAACAATCGCGGTGCCAATCGCGTTGGTGCCCTTAAGTTGTTCCTGCCAACACGCTCCTGAGCTGAGTGCAATTGATGTCAGCTTCTCCTTAAACCGCTCCTGTCCCCAACTCGCCAGAATCACCCCTTCAATATCGGTCAGAATCAAACGACTGTCGGTACGAGCAAACATCTGATTAAACAAAGGCAGCGCATTGCGTTCGACGATGTGGATCAAGTCAGCCGATTGATGACGTCGCTGCTTAAGAATCGATTGTGGTAGGCGAATGTCTTCAGGAAGTCGTCTCTGTTTTAGACCCGCTTCTGTGCTGCGGTGCCAAGAGGACGAAAGCCAATCTGAGGTGTTTGCTTGTTGAAGGTGCATGACTGTTCCATGTCGTAACAGTGAGGGTGTACCAATTTGGAACAGTTGAACACTGGAGTGGTTTCCATACGTCCGTTCAATGCCAACTCACTTTGGGTTGTAAACGTTTGGTAATCATAGTTTTACAATTTATTAACAACAAGTTTTGAAGTTCTGGCGTGTGATTTGCGTTGTTACTGTTGTGAAGAAAACACGAAGTATCAGTGTTTTAAACAGAAAGCATAAACATGGGCGTCTCGCCATGAGTTCTTTTCTCAAGGGGAGCCGCCACAAAAATAAGACAGCTCTAGCTCAATAACGAATATCAAATCGAAGAAGGATCTAACTATGATTTACGCACAGCCGGGTAGTGACAACGCAGTGGTGAACTTTAAAGCTCAATACGATAACTTTATCGGTGGCGAGTGGGTGAAGCCTGTCAGCGGCGAGTATTTTGATAACACTTCCCCAGTGAATGGTCAGGTGTATTGCCAAGTGGCACGTTCAACAGAGGCAGACATTAGCTTGGCACTCGATGCGGCGCATGCGGCTCGTGCTAGTTGGGCTGCGACCAGTGTGACAGAACGTTCCAATATCCTACTTAAAATTTCCGATCGCATTGAAGCGCACCTAGAAGAAATCGCGGTGGCGGAGACGTGGGAAAACGGCAAGCCTGTGCGTGAGACTCTAGCGGCAGACATCCCGTTAGTTGTTGACCACTTCCGTTACTTTGCAGGCTGTATTCGGGCGCAAGAAGGCAGCGCAGCCGAGCTAGATTCAAACACTGCGAGCTACCACTTCCCAGAACCCATCGGTGTGGTGGGGCAGATCATTCCTTGGAACTTCCCGATTTTAATGGCGGCTTGGAAATTGGCGCCAGCACTGGCTGCGGGTTGCTGTGTTGTGATGAAGCCAGCGGAGCAAACACCGACATCGATCTTAGTGATGATGGAGAAGATCGCTGATCTTCTACCTGCAGGCGTAGTCAACATCGTCAATGGTTTTGGTAGTGAAGCGGGTCAAGCGTTAGCAACCAGCGATCGTTTGGCGAAATTGGCATTTACCGGTTCGACAGAAGTCGGCCACCACATCCTGAAATGTGCCGCTGAAAGCTTGATTCCATCAACGGTTGAGCTTGGCGGTAAGTCTCCAAACATCTACTTCCCAGACATCTTTAACCATGAAGACGAATACCTTGATAAGTGTGTCGAAGGCATGTTGCTGGCGTTCTTCAACCAAGGTGAAGTGTGTACCTGTCCATCACGTGTGCTGATCCATGAATCGGTGTACGACAAGTTCATCGCCAAGGTGGTCGAGCGTGCTCAAACTATTAAACAAGGTAACCCGCTAGATACTGATACTCAGGTTGGCGCACAAGCTTCAAAAGAGCAGTTCGATAAGATTCTGAGCTACCTAGAAATCGGTCGCCAAGAAGGCGCTAAAGTGCTGACAGGTGGCGAAGTTGCGCAGCAATCTGATGATCTCGGTAATGGTTATTACATCCAGCCAACCATGCTGGAAGGGCACAACAAGATGCGTGTATTCCAAGAAGAGATCTTCGGCCCTGTTATCGCGGTGACGACGTTTAAAGACGAAGCTGAAGCGCTAGAGATTGCCAACGATACCGAATATGGCTTGGGTGCAGGTGTATGGACGCGTGATGCAAACCTAGCGTATCGCATGGGTCGCAACATTGAAGCTGGACGTATTTGGGTGAACTGCTACCACGCTTATCCAGCACATGCCGCGTTTGGTGGTTATAAGAAATCCGGCATCGGCCGTGAGACACATAAGATGATGCTCGATCACTACCAAAACACTAAGAACCTATTAATTAGCTACGATACTAATCCGTTAGGCTTTTTCTAAAATAGATAGGTTCTAGAACAGTCTATTAGGAAGTCACTAGCAACGAGATGGCTTAAACAATACAAGTAAAATGAAAAGCAAAACGCCAAGTTCTTATGAGCTTGGCGTTTTTATGGTGCGCCGAGCA